>JANWYX010000469.1 GCA_025055055.1 Caldilinea sp.
GTGGCTCGGCTGCTTGACCTAGGCTTTCCCGGTGGGCCGGCCATCGAGCGCGCAGCGGAAG
Organism: Caldilinea sp.; assembly: GCA_025055055.1. Lineage (GTDB taxonomy): Bacteria > Chloroflexota > Anaerolineae > Caldilineales > Caldilineaceae > Caldilinea. Next base: position 62 of record JANWYX010000469.1, read on the forward strand.
GGGGCGATCCTGCTGCCTTTGATCTGCCGCGTGCGCTGCGCCATGATCTTGCACACAGGTTTGACTTTAGCTTCTCCGGCCTGAAAACGGCGATGCTGAACCTGACCAAAAGACTTAGAGAGCAGGGCATGGATTTGCGTAATCCGCGTCTGCTGGCCGATCTCGCCGCCTCATTTCAACAGGCCGTGGCCGATGCACTGGTAGAGAAGACAGCCGAGGCTGCGCTAGCTGCGGGCGCGCGTCAGGTCTGCATCTGCGGCGGCGTCAGCGCCAACCGCTGCCTGCGCGCCACCGCCGCCGCGCGCATGGCGGAGTTAGGCATCCCTTTATACATTCCGCCATTTGCCTATTGTACGGACAACGCAGCCATGATCGGCGCCGCCGCCTATTACAACTGGCTTGCTAATCCGCGGCCGGAGGATGGGCTGGGAATCGACGTGCACGCCTCCCTGCCGCTGCCGGAGAGGGTCGATTGAAAAGCGATCCAGCCCAGGGGCCTTCGTTGCCCTTCGCCGCGACGATGATATAATCGAAACGATTTTTTCATCGCAATGCTGAGCCAGAGGATCGATATGAGCGATTTAAATGGACAACTGGAAGCGCTGCATCAGGAGGCCCTGGCGACGTTGGCGGCGACGCAGAGCCTGACGGAAACCGAAGCGTGGTATCACGAATATCTAGGGCGCAAGGGCAAATTGACCGCCATCCTGCGAGGCCTGGGACAGCTCTCGAAGGAAGAGCGCCCGCTGGTGGGCAAGCGCGCTAATGAGATCAAAGAGGCGTTGGAGCAGGCGCTGCAGCAACGTCAGGAAGTCGTCGCCGTCGAGGAGATGCAGCGCACGCTCGCCGCCGAAGCGGTCGACGTGACGATGCCCGGCCGCAGGCCGTTGCTGGGGAAGTTGCACCCCACCAACCAGGCCATGCGCGAAATGGTTGAAATTCTCAAGCAGATGGGTTTCCAGGTCTTCGACTCGCCTGAAGTGGAAACCGACGATTACAACTTCGGCCTGCTCAACTTCCCACCGGATCATCCGGCGCGCGAGATGCAGGACACCTTTTTCACGACGACGCCCAACGTCATCCTACGCACGCACACCAGCCCGGGCCAGCTTCACGCCATGCGCAAGTATGCGCCGGAGCCGATTCGGGTCATTTTGCCGGGTAAATGCTATCGCAACGAAGACGTAACCGCGCGCTCGGAGATGATGTTCTATCAGATCGAAGGGCTGGCGATCGGTCGACGCATCACCTTCAGCGACCTCAAGGGCACGCTCCTGAATTTCGCCAATCAGATGTACGGCGAGGGACGCAAAATACGCTTCCGTAAGTCCTACTTCCCCTTCACGGAACCGAGCGTGGAGGTGGACGTCGACTGCATGCTCTGCGGCGGCACCGGGTGTCGGCTCTGTAAATACACCGGCTGGCTGGAAATCCTCGGCGCAGGTATGGTGCATCCGGTCGTGCTCAAAAACGGCGGCTACGACCCGGCCGTCTTCAGCGGCTTCGCCTTCGGCATGGGCATCGAGCGACAGGCCATGCTCAAGCGCGGGGTGGACGATATTCGGCTCTTCTACAGCAACGACGTGCGCTTCCTAGCGCGGGTGTGAGCCTTCGCAGCGCTGCGCTTCGCCGATTTGTCCATGGACCGCCGGGGCTGTCGAGGATGTGCGGTTGGGATCCGCACATCCTGCGAACGATTTAGATCTATTGGCGTAGACGCTGTTCACGGCTGTGCTTCGTCGGCTCGCCTACACCCTGCGCCTTTTACCGCAGGGTGATCGGAAGGTAGACTTTCTGGCCCAGCAGCTCCTCGATGTCGCCCACCCACAGCGTGACCGGCACGGTGAGTGGAGAAACGCCGCTCTCCGCAGAGACGGAGATGAGAATCTCCGCTTGATAGATCCCCGGCACCAGTCCTTCGACGATGGCGCGAATCTCTAACAGCCCTTCCTCCGTCACAGAGAGCGCCAACCAGGAAACTGCGGTGGAGGCCTGCCATACACCGGTCGTGCAGTTGACGCACTCTACCACCAGAAGGGCAGTGGGAAGTTCTGTCTCTGCGGTCTGCAGCGTCACTGCGCTTGGCGTCACCGAAAGCGACGGCGGTTGAATCGACCCTAAGGAAGGCGGAATCAGGATTCCGCTTGCGGGGTGAACGTCGAACGCAGACGAAAAGGCGCCGTCCTCGCGCAGCAGCCTCGCCTGCACCCCGCGGTTGCGCAAGTAGCGCTCCGGTGAAAGCCATTGCAGAGGCGCCGTCGCCGCCACCGGCGCGGAAAAAAGCGTCACTGCGTCCATCGTGACTTCCGCTGCGCCGACGGCGTCCACCCGAAACGTGACCGTCTGGGCGTCGGCGTCCGGCGTATAGGGCACAGCGAACTCTTGATACGCGCCGGCGAACTCGAAATCGCTTCCGCGCAGCGTGCGCAGCGCCAGCTCCCGACGCGGCCCCACCACGCGCAGCTTCGCCACGGCCTGCGGAGTCGTGTTGTCGTTCACCTTAAGGCGAAAGTATGCCACACCCGGCAGCGAGGCCAGATAGTCGCCTGTCCATAAGGTGACGAGGCCGGTCCCGGTCAAGCGCACTGCAGTTCCGCCGACCGCTTCTCCGTCTTCGATTCGGGAGGCAGAGGTGGACGCAAAAGAAAAATTGGGGTCGCTGTCGTCGCCCACCCAGTTCAGGCTGAATTGAACCAGCGGCCACTCTCCCGTCTCGATGCGTTGCAGCCGTACACCTATGTCGAAACGGCTGGCGCCGTCCGGCGTGAGGGCGTCGAGCGGCAGACTTTCTCCCAAATAGATCGAATCGAAAGCCACCGCCGTGCGTCCGAGGGCGTCGCGCGTTTTGACGTAGACATGTTTCCATCCGTTCCCCTCTTCCAGTAGCCAGACGGTCTCTGTCGCAAAGGGCTGCCAGACGGCCTCGGTGAAGTTCGGGTCGTTCGAGATCATCATCTCGACAGCCGATCCGAGTCCCATCATCCCGGGAACGGTGACCGGGTCATAAATATAGAGGTTCACCTGACGGCTCGACGTGGAAGGCGCTTCATTTTCGATGACGACGGGCGCATAGGCGGCGTCGACGGCGAGGTCGGCGACAATATAGCCACGGTTGGTCTCCGAAAGCGCATAGCCCACGCCGATTTCGCGTAGGCGCGCGTTGAGTAAATTTTCCCGATGCGCTGCGCTTTGCATCCAGGCGCGCACGGCCGCTTCCGGCGATGTATAGTTGCAAACTGCGTTTTCCGCCCACGCACCCAAGCGCACAAACCCCGCTGCGCGCATGCGCTCGCCCGGGGTGCGCCCCTGGCTGTCGACATGGTCGCAATAGCCGGGGGGCCGATTGACGATGACATCCTGTGCAAATGCGCGCGCCGAGGCAGTTAACTCCCGATTCCAACGCAGCGGCGCCAGTCCCGCTTGTCGACGCTCTAGGTTGATCAGATGAATGATTTGAAGCTCGCTCAAAAAGAGTTGACCGGAGGAGCTCTGTTGGGCATACGTAGGAAGGGGAACGAGGGAAGAAGCGAAGAAATACAGAAGCGCAACGAGAAAAAACGCGACGAGAAAAATCGATGAACGCTGCAATGTTCTCATGAGCGATGATTTTCTTCTGTGCAACCGTTTGTGACAACTTCCATTGGGAATGGATCGTATTCTTCTGCGCCGATCCTTGAAACGATCGCCCTACGTTTGATCGACGAACGGCCGACGCAATATCCTTTTCAGATCTTCAGGCGTGTCTACGTCCATCAGCCAGCGCGCTTCGGCGGGAACGAGGGCGACTTCATCCGCATGTACACTCAGCACGCGGCGTCCGCCGACGTCGCCTTCCAACGTCAGCAACTCACCCCAGAAGCGGCGATCGAACAGCGCAGGCGCGCCGCGTTGTTCGTTCCCCACTTGTGGCGCGGCCAGATCGGCGCCGACGCGCCATGCGACGTAAAGACGGCGCAGCAACAGCGGGTCGAGAAACGGCTGATCGACCGGCATGAAAATCGCCGCTTCGACCGTCTCCGGCAGATTGCGCACCGCTGCCGCCACGCTGGTCGCCTGCCCCGCCTGCCAATCTGGGTTGTGCACAAGCGTAACGGTGTTGCGCCAGGGTGCGAGCGCCGCCTGCACCGCTTCAACTTCTGCTCCGGTGACGACCCACACCGGGCCAACGGCGGCCTGCAACGCAGTGCGCACCGCGCGCACGAGCATCGGCGCGTCATCCACTACGATCAATTGCTTTGCTTTCTGCATGCGTGCGCCGCCGCCCGCTGCCAGCACCACCACCGCCGCTTGGCCCCAACGCTCCACCACCGGCTCATGCGCAGAATCGCCGACGCGCGTCGCCAGCGCAGAGACGCCTTGCCCCGCCAGCAGCGCTGCGATCAGGCGCGCATACGCCAGGCGCAGCGGCGCATCGACTTTATTCAGGATAGGAGTGAAGCGCATGTGCGGACGCAGCCCTTTGGCTCCGCCGTTCGGAGAGCAGAGAAGCCGGGCCGCCATCGACGGCGTCAGCAGAGGCGTTGCGTCGGCGGGCAGGCCGAGTACCTCGCGCACGTGCTGCGGGCGATGCACGCTGCGCTCATCGAGGGCAGCGCCGACGGCGTCCATGCCAACCACCGGCGCCAGGTGCGTGGTTGCGTCGGGCAACACCGGCTCGTGGGCGGCCGGCGCCTTGATCGGTCGCATCTTGCTGCCGTCTGCCTCGACCGCAATGACGGCGACGCCGAGCGACGCCGAGCGCTGCGCCAGCAGATCCACCTGCGCGGCCTCCAGGCCCAGACGGCGATCTCCCGCCACCGGGCCTCCTAGCAGGCAGTAGCCGTGCTGCGCCAGCGCCTGCTCCAACGCGTCCCAGGGAATGGCGGAGCCGATCACCTCAACGAAGGCGGGCGCCCAGCTCGTCTGAAACGCAGCGATACGCGTCGTCGGCGCCACAATGGCGCGATGGCCGAGGGTAGCGACCTCGGCCGCTAGGCGAAAGGCTGCGCTGCTTTTGCCGCCGCCGCCGACAAAGGCCACGACGCTCGCCGCCCCTGCCTCTATTGAAAAGGAGGGCAATCGCAATGCCCGATGCAATAACATGCGCTTCCCCGATCCTTCACTTTGAATTGCAGCGATTCTTATTGCCAAAAAGGCGCTGCTGTGCGATACTGAAAGACCATGAGCCGGTCTGCGCACAAGCCTGCGCGCAGCGACGAGCGTCCGCTGCGCCAGCCCATTATACTCGATGGCAAGGAATTGGACGCCATCGCCGTTGCTGCACAGCGCGCCGCGCAGCGCGCGCGAGCGCGCATGGCCAGGGCGCTGCTAATTGCGCTCGGCGTCGGGCTGGCGTTGATCTTTTTCGGCAGCTACTGGATCAGCCGCAACGTCTCCGCCGACGCCGGCATTATTCTCTTTCTTTTGCCCGCAGCCATCCTCTTTGCGACCGTTTATTTCCTCAACAACTACTGGCAGTGGCGCATCTTGCAGGCGCTCGACCTGCGTTGTCCCCATTGTGAAGAGCCGCTGGGCGGAGAAATTCACTGGACGAGACGCCCCGGTTATCATTGCCCTCACTGCGGCAAGGACGCCATCGCCACCGCGCGTCAGTTGGGCGACCACTGAAGCGCTCAGACTCGCAAAGCTGCTCATTGAATCGAATTAACAATAAATACATACTTCATTTGTCGCTTATGCACATGCGCCGCGTTGTATTACACTGAATCAAAGGAGATGGATTCGCGGCCGGACAACGAGTTATGACAAAACACAATCGATCCAAATTGATGCGGCTTTCACTTCATCTTCATCCACGAGTTTTTGTCCAAAACTGGTTCATCCTGTTAGTGATAGGGATGATCCTTGTCGGAGGCGTCAGCGCCAGCGCGTGGTATGGCTCCTACGTCGATCGTATAATGCGTCTTCAGTTAGTCGCCTACGCCGAGGGCATCGCCGCCGGAATCGACCCCGCTGCGGTGCGGGCGCTTACTTTCACCGAAGTAGACCGTAACTCACCTGTTTATTGGCGGCTGCGCGCCTATCTCACCGCCTATGGTCGCCACACGACCCCGATGCCTCAGGCGCAAGGTCAATACGTGGGCGTTTCCACGATGGTTCGACGGGGTGATCGAATTCTCTTCGGGCCGGAAAACATCCCCGAAAATCATGCATACGCTTCAACGCCCGGTGCGTCCTATGAACGGCCTCCCTCCTCGTTGCTGGAAGTTTTTCGGCTTCGGCGCAGCGCTGCCGCCGGCCCCTACACTGATGAGCATGGGGCGTTTGTCTCTGCGTTCGCTCCGCTGATCGACCCCGCCAACGGCAAAGTGCTCTTGGTCGTCGGCGTGGATATGGATGCCTCCGTGTGGACGGAGGAGATGCGACGGGCGTATGCACTGCCGTTGCTCTACGCGCTGTTGTTGATCGGTTTTGTGGGCCTTTCCGTCGGTCTGCTCCGTTGGCGTAATCGGCAGGGGGCCAAACATCGGCGGCGTCTGCATTATTTGGAAGCGTTTGCCGTGGCGGGATTCGGGCTTGCCTTGACAGTCGGCGGCGTGGTTTTTACACGCCTTCTGGAGGCTTACGACGCCCATCGAATCTTCAGCGAGGTGGCGCGCACAGAGGCGATTCAGCTTGCGAACGCCGTCCAAACCATCGAGCGTCGCGATCTGGACAGCCTGGTGCGTTTTATCGCCAACAGCGATGCAATCACTCGTGATGAGTTCATGGACTTTGTCGAGCCGCTGACGTTCTCTCTCATCGGCGGATGGTCGTGGGCGCCCACCGTCTCTGAGCAGCAGCGCAGCGCCTTTGAGGCAGAAGCGGGGGCAGAGCAGGGCGTGGAATACGAAATCTGGGAGATCGACGCCGAAGGACGCAGAATGCCTGCTGCCCCTCGCGCCCGCTATTTCCCCGTCCGGTATGCGGCGCCCGAAAGTTCCAACGCCTACGCCTTCGGCTTCGACGTCGCTTCCGAGCCTCAACGCCGCACTATGTTGGAGGAAGCAGAGCGCACCCGGCTGGCGACGGCGACGCCGCCGCTTCGATTGCTGGACGGCGTCTGGGGGACGCTGATTGCGCAGCCGGTGTTTGATAGAGCCGATCCAACGCAGGTGCGCGGCTTTGTATTGGCGATCTTGCGATTTCCTCAACTGTTTGAGAGCGCATTTTCTCCTGCAGAAATGAGCGAGAGCGAAGTCGTTTGGGATTCGCTCTACCATGCGATGCCGGGCGGAACGTTGCATCTGATCGCCAGCAATCGTTCGACGCCCCCTGCGCAGTCGCCGGAATCCCTGGAAAACGCCGAAAAGCGCACCACCTGGCCGCTTTTCATCGGCGGCCAGGCGTATATCGTCGCATTAGAAAGTGGGCCTGGGTTTGCGGAAATTCACCGGCCCCAGGGCGCCCTGCTCGTCGGCGCCGCCGGCGTCCTATGCACAGCGATCGTTGCTTTGTGGGTGGCGTCCACCACCAACCGACGTCGTCTGCTTGAAGCGCTCGTGCACGAGCGCACGGCGGAAATGGAAAAAAGTCGCGCCCATCTGGCGGCCACGCTGCGGTCGATCGGCGACGCAGTCGTCAGCGTCGACGTCGAGGGGAGGGTCATCAGCCTGAATAAAATTGCGGAGGAGTTGCTCGGCTGGTGTGAAGAAGAGGCGCTAGGACGACCGGTGGAGCAAGTGCTCCACTTATTGGATTCAACTTCACGCTCGCCAACGAAGAACCCAATCCTGGAAGTTTTGCAGAGCAACTCCGGCCTTCACCTTGAGAATCAATACGTGTTGATCGATCGCGCGGGCGAGGCGCGACGGATCGCCAGCAACTGTGCGCCGGTGCAAGACAAAGATGGCGTTGTGCTCGGCGCAGTAATGGTCTTTCGCGACGTCACCGAGGTAGAGCGGCGCAACGAGGAGCTGCGCAGACTGGCGTTGGTGGCAGAGCGCACGACGAACGCCGTGATCATCACCGATGCAGAGCGTCGCATTGTCTGGGTCAACGCCGCTTTCACGCGCATGAGCGGCTACGCACCGGAGGAAGTGATCGGACGCAAACCGGGCGAGCTCCTTGCGTTCGAAAAGACCGACCCCGCTACGCTTCAGAAGATGCGGACAGCCTTTGCGGCGGCGCAACCGGTGCGCGTGGAAATTCTCAATCGCAACAAATACGGTCAAGAGTACTGGGTGGACGCCGCAATTCAACCGCTTTTCGACGACAACGGCGTCGTTGTTGGCTCCATCTCCATCGAAAGCGAAGTCACCGTTCAAGTGGAGCAGCGACTCTTCTTACAGTCGGTGCTCTCTTCTATTCCTTCCGGGTTGGTCGTTCAAGACATGCACGGTGTGATCGTGGAATGCAATCAAAAGGCCGAAGAGCTCCTCGCCATTCCTCGCGAGCAGATCATCGGCGGCGACTCCATCGCAGGCCGGATGCACACGGTGCACCTGGACGGCAGCGACTGGCCGCATGAAGAACATCCCTGTTGGGTGACGCTGCGCACCGGCGAGGCGGTGCACAACGCCGTGATGGGCATCGATGCGCCGGGGTCCGAACGCCGCTGGTTTTCGATCGAGACTGCGCCGCTGCGTGATGCGATCGGCAATCCCAAGGGCGTCGTCGTCATCTTCAGCGACGTGACCGACTCCGTCAACGCCCAAAAGGCTTTGCGAGAAAGCGAAGAGCGCTTCCGCACCCTGATTCAAACCATGGCCGAAGGCGTTGTGATGCAACGTGCAGACGGTCAGATCGTTTTCGCCAACGAGGCTGCCTGTGAGATTCTTGGACTGACGCTAGATCAAATGTTAGGGCGAGACTCTATGGATCCGCGTTGGCGTGCGATCCACGAAGACGGCGAAGATTTCCCCGGACACGAGCATCCCACTATGGTGACGCTGCGCACCGGTCAGCCGCTGCGCAACATCGTCATGGGCGTGCACCGCCCTGATGATACGCTCGTCTGGATCTCCGTTAACTCGCAGCCGTTGATTGAGCCGGGCGAAGAGAAACCGCACGCCGTCGTCGTCACCTTCCACGACATCAGCGAACGCAAGCGCGCCGAACTGCGGTTGCACTACGCCAATCAAAATCTCCAGGAAGCGCTCAAACGCGCCGAAGAGCTGGCCGCACAGGCGGAGCAGGCCAACCGCGCCAAGAGCGAATTCCTTGCCAATATGAGCCACGAAATCCGCACGCCGATGAACGGCGTGATCGGCATGACCGGGTTGCTCCTGGAGACCGAATTGACCGAAGAGCAGCGCCGTTACGTCGAAACGATCCGCTCCAGCGGCGAGACGTTGCTCACCATCATCAACGACATTCTCGACATCTCCAAGATCGAGGCGGGTAAGCTGGAGCTGGAGCTGACCGACTTCGACCTGATCGACCTGCTCGACGACTTTGCAACCACGCTGGCGGTGAAGGCACAGGAGAAGAAGCTGGAATTCATCTGCGCTGCAGACCCGGAAACTCCGCGGCGCCTGCGGGGTGACCCCGGACGGCTGCGGCAGGTGCTCACGAACCTGACCGCCAACGCGCTGCGCTTCACCGAGCAAGGCGAAGTGAGCGTGCGCGTGACACCCGTGCGCTTCACAGAGCAAGAAGTCACGCTGCGCTTTGTCGTGCGTGACACCGGCATCGGCATTCCGAAAGAGAAGTTGCCGTTGATCTTCGAGAAATTTATGCAGGTGGACGCCTCCACCACGCGACGTTACGGAGGCACCGGCCTAGGGCTGGCGATCTCTAAACGGCTGGTGGAATTGATGGGCGGCACAATCGGCGTGGAGAGCGAGCCGGGCAAAGGCTCGACCTTCTGGTTTGTCGTCACGTTGCCGAGGAAGGCTGCAACCGAGCAGAGGCTGGAGCTGCCGGACACGCTGCACGGGATTCGCGTGCTGATCGTCGACGACAACGCCACCAATCGAGAGATTCTTCGCACTCAGCTCAGCGCATGGGGCATGGCGCCGGACGAAGCCGAGGATGGCCGTTCGGCGTTGCAAAAGTTGGAGGAAGCGTTGCTGGCCGGAAGACCCTATCGGCTGGCCATCCTCGACATGCAGATGCCGGAGATGGACGGCCTCATGCTGGGACGCCACATTCGTGCAGATGAGCGCTATCGCTCGCTGGAACTCATTATGATGAGCTCAATGGGACAGGAAGGGGAAGCGCGCGCCATCCGTCAGAATGGCTTCGCCGCCTATCTGATGAAACCGGTCCGCCAGTCTGACCTCTTCAACACCTTGCGGCAGACGTTGGCGCAAAGCGCCGCTCGTTCATCCGCTGCTCACGCCGGCGAGACGAAGCCCGCCATCCCGAAATTGTCGCGCAGCAACGTGCGTGTGCTGGTCGCCGAGGACAACGCCGTAAATCAACAGGTGGCGTTGGGTATTCTGCGCCGCATGGGTGCGCGCGCCGAGGTGGTCGGCAGCGGCGCAGAATCGATCGAAGCGCTTCGCCAGGTCCCCTACGATATTGTCTTGATGGACGTGCAGATGCCCGACATGGATGGGCTCGAAGCGACGCAGCGCATCCGCAGCGGGGAGGCCGGCGAAAGCTGTAGACAGATTCCGATCATCGCCATGACTGCGCATGCCCTGCAAAGCGATCGCGACCGTTGTCTGGCGGCAGGCATGAACGATTACATCTCCAAGCCTGTGAAGCCGCAGGATCTGCATCAGGTACTAGAAAGGTGGTTGAAGCAGACGGACACCGCAGCTCCACAAATGATTCCCGAAACCCCGTAGACGCGTTTCCTGTGGAGAAAGGCGTGACCTACGGTGCGGCCGAAGGTCGTGAGGTTCGGCTATCGGGCGGACGTTCAGGGGCGGGATGTCATGCCGGAGGCGTGGCCTCTGGGAGCTGCCGGGGCGTGAGGTTTGGGTAT
>JANWYX010000013.1 GCA_025055055.1 Caldilinea sp.
CGTCGCCTGCGCGATTGGCTGAAGCAACAACCCATCGTGGGCGGCGCATTGCCGTCGACCGATGTGGTCACTCCGTATCATGCTGAAGTATGGCGAAACCGCGGCCATGAGTTCGCCCTCCATCCTTACGTCGAGGAAGGCCTGGAGATCGGTTGGGAACGCTACTGGCGGCAGTTCACCGGCCTGGGCTACGGCAAATTCGCCACCACGCGCACCCATCGCGTGCTCTGGCACGGCTGGGCGGACACGGCGCACGTGCAGGCCGGCTACGGCGTGCGCATGAACCTGGACTACTACCATGTGGGCCCCGCCTTTCGGCGTCCAGACGGCTCCTGGGCGTTCGGCTATTTCACCGGCAGCGGGCTGCCTATGCGTTTTGTAGACACAGATGGGCGGCTGATCGCCAACTGGCAGCAGACCACGCATCTCGTCGACGAGCAGCTTGTCGACATGCCGTGGGGTGCTAATTTCGTCAAAGCTGCGCCGGAGGAAGCTGTCGAAATCGCAAAGAACTTGATCCGTCGCGCTGCCTCCGGCGCCTACGCTGCGCTCGGAGCGCAGTTTCATCTGGACCCCTTTGCCGTTCCTGGACCGTGGACCGAAGGCGCCGGTCGGTTTCTCGGTGGCGTCTTGGCGGCCTGCGTCGAATCCAAATTGCCCATTGTCTCTGCTGTGCGCTGGCTGGCTTTCACGCAGGCGCGCGCAAGCGTTCGCCTGGCGGATTTTCAGCGCCTATCCGAGGAGGGCAACTCTTCATTCACTATCCATGACGACGCCCCCGACGCAGGTCTCACCCTCCTCCTGCCCGTCCGACACAAGCGGTTCTATTTAAAGGAATTGCAAGCAAATCGCAAGCAAATTCCAATCCACATGCGAAAGGTTGGTGCTACACTGTACGCACAGATCGGGCTGCAGAGCGTCGCAACATTCGTCGACGCACGGTACGCCGATTCCTAGCAGCCGCTATTGATCTGGAGTGCTGGTTCAGTCTGACGACGACGAAACGACGTGGAGGACGGATGGTATGCTGAAAGCGCGTTCCGCAAGACAAGAAGTTCCCCATTTTTCAACCTACTGGGCGATCGGTAGCGGGGTGGCGCTGTTTTTGCTGTTGGCGTTAGCGGCGGCTCTCCTATGGCCTGCCGGCGCAGCTTTTGCGCAGGGTGGTCCCAACGGCGTCATTGCGCATGATACGGTAGCGCATTTCAGCAGCGCTTGCACCGTTTTGACCGATACGATCGTCAGCTCTGCGAACGGTGGAGAGATTCGGCTGCGCGCCACGGTCGAGGATTACTTCGACGGCGATGCGATCGATACGACCCAGTGGATTACCGGTTACTCCAACCCTTCCTATCCCGATCAGGCGCCGCTTATCGGTAGCGGCGTGCTCACCCTGTACGGCAGCTACCTGCGTTCGGCGCAGGTCTTTTCTGCAACGACGCCGACGCGTTTCTTCGAGGCCAGCGCCCGCATGGCGGATGTCAGTTTGATGCGGTCGCCTAGCAACGTGGACATCGGCTTCTATCGCGCTTACCCGCCTTTGCAGTTGCCTCCCGGAGACCAAAGTTCAATTCGTCTGTTCATCGGTCAGCCGACCCACTCGACCGTCGATCGCCTGCTCTACGTGCGCTCACGCGATGGCACCGTCGCCCCTGTGGTGGATACGATGGTCAACAACTGGGGAGATGATGAAAACGCTCAGCGCGCCGGCCTCTCTCAGTATCGCACCTTCCGTATCGAGTGGGGCCCATCCGAGACTTGGTACCTGATCGACGGCAGCGTGATTTCTCAGGTACCCGGCGACAACCCACTGCCGCACACCGGCGTCTCCACGCGTACAACGTATGTCTTTTTGTACAATCAAGATCCATTGCAACCGGGTGACCCAAATTGGGGGAACACAATGCCATTGCTTGTGGACTGGGTGCGCGCCGGCGTCTACCCATCCAACGGCCAGTACACCTCTTGCATTCTAGACGCCGGTCAAATCGCCAACTGGTCGCAGGCGACGGTGACGGCCACCGTGCTTGCACAAACCGGCGCTTCTCTCCAAACGCGCACTTCGGTGGATGGCGTCACCTGGTCGAGCTGGGCTTCCGCCGGGACGATCAACAACGGCGTCAATCATTTGACACCCTCTAGCCCCAGTGGTCGTTATCTACAATATCGTCTGATCCTCACCAGCACCAATCCAATTCGTTCGCCCGAGGTGGCGGCGTTGAGCTTTTCGTACTTCGGCCCTTCATCACTTGTGGTTGCCCCTGCTTCAGCAACGTTGAATCCCGGTGCAACCCAGCAGTTCACTGCCACCGCCTACGACGGCAACAACGCCGTCGTCAACAGCGTGCCGGTGAGCTGGAGCGTTGTCAACGGCGGCGGCGTCATCGACGGCAGCGGCCTCTTCACGGCGGGTTTGTCTGCAGGCGTTTTCACCAACACGGTGCGGGCGACGACCTCCAACAACGTGACGGGAACCGCTACCGTCACCGTGCTCGATCTTCCACCTATAGCCGTGATCGGCGGTCCTTATGCCGGGCTGGAAGGTCAACCGGTCCAGTTGAACGCCGGCGCCAGCAGCGATCCTAACGGCGGTCCGCTTACGTTCGCCTGGGATTTAAACAACAACGGCCAATTTGACGACGCCACCGGCGCAGCGCCTTCGGCGAGCTGGCCGGACAACGGCGTGTATACGATCGGTCTGCTCGTCACCGACAGCGCCGGCCTCACCGACACGGCGACGACGACGGTGACGATCGCAAATGTCAATCCGCAAATCACCTCGATCAACCGCAACACCCCGGTGCGCCGTGGGGAGCCGGTCACCGTCACGGTGACGGCTACCGACGTTCCCAGCGATACGTTGTACTATTCGTTCGACTGGACCGGCAACGGTGTGTTCGATGTGGAGAATACGCTCTCGAACACCGCCGTGACCACCTATCCGAACACCGGGCTGTATACGGTGACGGTGCGCGTGATCGACGACGATGGTGGCGTGGTGACAGAAACCACCACAGTGACGGTGACGCCACAGAGTCTGAGTGCGACGGCGACGAACGACGGGCCTGTGCGCCGTGGGCAGAACGCCACGGTGAGCGTGAATGCAGTGCAGGAGTTGAACGACCCGTTGACGTATGCGTTCGACTGGGACAACAACGGTGTGTACGACGTGACGACGGCGAGTCCGAGTGCGGTGGTGAGCTACACGACGACGGGCGCCAAGACGGTGGGCGTGCGTGTGACGGATGCGGACGGCGGTGTGGCGACGACGAGCACGGTGGTGACGGTGACGCCGCAGAGTCTGAGTGCGACGGCGACGAACGACGGGCCTGTGCGCCGTGGGCAGAACGCCACGGTGAGCGTGAATGCAGTGCAGGAGTTGAACGACCCGTTGACCTATGGCTTTGACTTCGATTACAACGGAGCCTTTGAAGTCGTACAGCCTTCCAACGTCGCCTCTACAAGCTTTGCCGGCACGGGCGTAAAGCCTGTAGGATACGGCGTGACGGATGGTCAAGGCGCCGTTGTCACCGGCACAACATACATCACCGTGATGCCGCAACTGCTCAACATTAGCAACGTGAGCAACAGTGGGCCGGTGGTACGGAATCAACCCGTGACCGTGATCGTGACGGCGACGCAGGAGTTGAGCGACCCGCTGACCTACTCGTTCGACTGGAACAACGACGGTGTCTACGAAGTGGTGGATCAGGTCGGCAACAGCGCTGCGACCGGTTACCCGACTGCGGGCGACTACACGGTGCGCGTGCGCGTGCGCGACGCCGACGGCGGTGAGGCGACGGCAACGACGACGGTGCGGGTAAACGCCCAAATCATCCAGATCACGCAGGTGACGAATAACGCTCCCAAACGCCGCGGACAGGCGGTCACCGTCTCTGTGACGGCGGTGCAACAGTTGAACGATCCGCTGCTGTACTCGTTTGACTGGAATAACGACGGAATCTACGAAGTGGTGGATCAGCCGGGCTCCTCTGCCTCGACAATCTACGCCTCCACCGGCGCCAAGACGGTGCGCGTGCGCGTGCGCGATTCGCAGAACAGCGAGGCCACCGCGACGACCAGTTTCCAGATCACGCCGCAGAGTCTGAGTGCGACGGCGACGAACGATGGGCCTGTGCGCCGTGGGCAGAACGCCACGGTGAGCGTGAATGCAGTGCAGGAGTTGAACGACCCGCTGACGTATGCGTTCGACTGGGACAACAACGGTGTGTACGACGTGACGACGGCGAGTCCGAGTGCAGTGGTGAGCTACACGACGACGGGCGCCAAGACGGTGGGCGTGCGTGTGACGGATGCGGACGACGGTGTGGCGACTGTAACGACCACCATCCAGGTCAATCCGCAGAACCTTGCCATCACATCGGTGACGAACAGCGGCCCTGTGGCGGTGGGCGACTCTGTACTGGTGACGGTGAATGCCGTGCAGGAGCTAAACGATCCGCTCCTCTACTCATTTGACTGGGACGACGATGGGACGTACGATGTGGTCGATCAACCGCTCAACAGCGCTTCAACCAGCTACGCAACGCCTGGTGAGAGGACGGTCCGCGTGCGCGTGCGCGATGGCGATGGCGCCGAGGCGACGGGAACGACCCTCATTCAAGTGCAGGAGGTTGGAGGCGGCGGGTCTACCGAGTTTCTGTATCTGCCCATCGTGAGCAGATAAGGCGCTAAGGAAGGGGGATGCGGATCGTCAAAAAGGACGGATCAGGCGGTCATTTCATCGGATGAGCTGATTGCCTGATCCGTTCGTTCCAGCGATCTGTGTTCTCTTTGCTCATGCTTGAAAAAGCCCAGGACGTTTGTGACCCAAATCCGCATCTCGATAGCTCCTCCATTGCGCGAAATCGCCGGCCCATCTGTTGACTGGACCTGGCGCCAAATATTGACTACGCTGGGCTATTGTTGGCGGGAAGTTGCGCCGGGAGAGCCGTGTGACATCGCCTACGTCGTGGATTGCGACCAACGTGTCCCTGCAGCAATCGTGATCGTCGCCTCCTATGATCGCTGGTGCTCACCTTCTCGCTGTCGTTTGCAATCCTTCATCCCTGGCGAACCATTTCCTTTGCTTCATTTCGAGAACGAACCTGACCGGCGGGCGCCGCTTGAACGCAGGGCAAGTGCGTTCTGGATACATCGAGATGTTCTCTTCGACCTGTTTTGGTTTTTGACAGGTCAGGAAGAACAAACCTGGCCGCAGGACCCGCATGGCTTCTATACGCTGCCGGCGCCCTGGCTGGAAAGTCAGGCGTTGGAACGAGCGCCTGTCTCGGCGATTGTGGAAGGACTGGGCGCGTTGCTGCGCCAAGCAGGCGTAGGCGAACCGCTTCCCCGCTGGCCGCACGGCAAGCGCGCTGCCCTTGCCCTTACGCACGACGTCGATTACCCTGAAGTGATCCGCTGGCTGGAGCCGCTGCGCATCTTGCTGCGACAGGGGCCCCGCGGCGTTGCCCCTGCATGGGATGTATTGAGCGGACGTCGCAACCACTGGGCGTTTGCTGACTGGATGGCCTTTGAAGAGCGCTACGGGCTGCGTTCGGTGTTTTATTTTGTAGCGCGGCAAGGCTCGTTGATCGAGTACGCGCGCGGCCTGCCCGATCCCTTCTACGACGTGACGTCTCCGCGCTTTCGCGCGCTCTTCCGCACTTTGATTGAAGGCGGCTGGGAAGTCGGCATGCACGCCAGCTATCTCGCTTACGCCTCGCGCGAGCGCTTCGTTGCAGAAAAACGCCGACTAGAGGAGGCCGCCGGCGCGCCGATTTTTGGCAACCGCCATCATTACTGGCATATGAATCCCGCAGACCCGGAGGAGACGTTGCAGCTTCACGCCGAAGTCGGCCTGCTGTACGACACGTCGCTCACACACGATCGCTATCCGGGCTGGCGCCGCGGAAGTGCAACGCCCTTTTTCCCGTTGGCGCAGAAAGCCGGTCGTGAAATCAACGTGGTGCAATTGCCGGTGGCGTGGATGGACGCCCAACTGATGCAACGCAGGGATTGGACCCAAGCGCAGCGCGAGGCTGCGGTCACTGCGTTAGTGGATCGCACGGCGACGTACGGTGGGTTGTTCGTCGCCGACGTGCACGACTATGTCTTTGACGAGAGGCTTTTCCCGGGTTGGCTCGCCGTGCTGCGTGCTGCGCTAGACCGGATCGCCGAACGCGGCGATTTCTGGGCGGCGGCGCCGGCGACGATCGCCGGCCATTGGCGCGAACGCTATGAACGCTTGGTGAACGCCAGCGCAGGCCTCGACGAAAGCAGGTAACCATGGCGCATTTCTCACCTGGCACACTCCAGAGTACGACGCACAGCGTAGCTCAGGCGACCGTCGCCGCACAACGGGCCGGCGCACGGCTGGTCGCCATCGACGCGCTGCGCGGTCTGGCCATCGTGGCGATGGCGCTGGACCACGCCGCTGCATCGGTGCTGGTCAGCCTTCAAGCAGAAAGCTACGGCGGTTTCACTCCCCGGCTCGGCAACTGGCCTTCATGGCTGCTGGGGCTCTTCACCAATATCGCCTCGCCCACTTTTTGGATTTTAGCCGGGGTGAGCATGACGCTCTATGCCCAAGGGAGATTGCGTAAGGGGGACGACAATCGGGCAATTACCCGCTTTTTTCTGATACGGGCGGCGGTGTTGGCTGCACTGGACCTGACCGTCGCCTGGCCCGCCTGGCGCGGGGCAACGCCCTACACGCATGTGCTGCTGAGCATCGGCGTGAGCATCGCCATTGTAAGCCTGCTGCGCTTGTTGCCGCCGCTCGTGGTCGCCGTCATCGGCTTCGCGTGGTTGATTTTATATCAACTTGCGCTGCCCACCTTGGCTGCGCACTTTAACCAAGGCGTTCCCTATTGGCAGGCGCTGTTGCTTTACTTCAGCTATGAAACGTTCCCGGCAACTGAATTCTCCATCCTGGGGTGGGGAAGCCTCATCGCGCTGGGCAGCGCCTTCGGAACGATCGTGCGCAGGCCTTGGTTGCAACGTTGGGGCAACTGGGTGCTCGTCGGCGTCGGCTTCTTTGCGTTGTGGGCTGCGCTGCGAGTGTCGGCCGGTTTTGGCGACCTGTGGCACTACGACGCTTCCTTGCCTCCGCACTACTGGCTGATTATGAACAAAACGCCGCCGAGCTTAACCTTTCTGCTCTTTAATTTCGGCATTGCAAGTTGGGTGTACGCATTTTTCCTTGCCCGCCCTCGATGGCTTTCCCTGGACCCCTTGGTCTGGCTGGTGACCTTAGGCCAGGTTGCGCTCTTTGCCTTTGTCGTGCACCTTGTGATCTACGGCCTGTTGGGGCGACTGGTGGAGCTGCTGCCTGTGACGGCTCCGGGTGCTGTCAAGGCGGTGATCGTCTGGCTCATTGGGCTGATGATCCTGCTTCCTCTTTGTGCATGGTACCGCAACGTTCGTCGTGCCCGTCCGAACACGCTGCTGCGCTATCTCTGACATCTCCTGAATGAAACGCTTGTGGCTCGAATACACCCTGCAAAGCGCCCCCTGCGTCCCTTGCATTGTTGCTTTGACATTTTTCATTAAAA
>JANWYX010000021.1 GCA_025055055.1 Caldilinea sp.
CGATGCGGACGGCGACGGGCTGAGCAATCTGCAGGAGTATCAGCGTGGGACGAACCCGAACGCAGCGGACAGCGACGGGGACGGGATGCCGGACGGCTGGGAGGTGGCGAACGGGTTGAACCCGACCGATCCCGGCGACGCGAATGATGATCCAGATGGAGATGGCCGAGGCAACTTGCAGGAATACCTGAGCGGTTCAGACCCCAGGGTTCCAGAGAACAGCCAGACCAAACTATTCTTGCCTCTCCTTCAAAAGTCAAACTGAAATGTAAACGACAACGTCGGTGTCTGTGCAATTTACGTCGGTTGAAATCGCCAAACAGCCAGTCCGAATGTGACTACGGCGACGGCGAGCAGCACGCATAGGTGGAGGGCGATGTCCGCCAGCCCTCCACCGAGCGCCGTGATAGACAGAAACCCCTGGATCGCCCAATAGTGGGGCGTGAGCTGCGCCAGAGTCGGAAGCTGGATGCTCGGGAAGAGAGCGCCGCTAACTGCAGCCATGACGACCGCCAGCAGCGATGGGATGCTGCTGGCCTGCCCTTCGGAGCGGATGAGCACGGCAACGAGAATGCTTAATCCACCTACCGCCAGGCCGGTGGCAACGACGAGCAACGCAAAGGCTAGTGGCGCCTCGCCCAGGTCAAAATTGAAGAGCAGCGAGCTGACGCCAAAGACCACCACAATCTGAAGCATGGCGATCAGGGCGTAGGGCAACATTTTGCCCAGCAGAAAGGACGCCTTTCCGACTGGTAGGGTGAAAATGCGACGCAGTGCGCCGCCCACTCGCTCCTCATAGATGATCTCCGCCATCAACCCCATTAGAAAGAAGGCGAAGAAGACGCTATAGCCAGGCGTCAGATAGTCGAAGATGGTCGGCGCCTGGCGAGGAGCTGCATCCGAGGCAGGCTTCAGCTCGATGCGCACCAGCGGATTGTCGATGGCCTCCTGTACCTGGCTGGAGACTACGCCCTTGATGGCGGCGGTTAAGAAACGCTCCATTGTCTCCAGGTCGATCCCGAGCGCCTCCAGGTCCGCCTCCTCGAAGCCGAAGGTTTCAGGTGCAGTGTTGAAGGCCATGCGCACCCCGCGCTCCACCTCGGCGTCAATCAACATGGGCGCAGTCGCTGCCTGCACCTGGCCGAGCACGACGCCGGCGCTCTGCTCTCGCGCCGGATCGAC
Organism: Caldilinea sp.; assembly: GCA_025055055.1. GTDB lineage: Bacteria > Chloroflexota > Anaerolineae > Caldilineales > Caldilineaceae > Caldilinea. The sequence goes on from JANWYX010000021.1 coordinate 1,183, forward strand.
AATCACTTTGATCTTGCCGCCCTGTTCCGTCCGAACCGCCTCACTCAGTCCGGGCGGAATCACGATGGCAGCCATACGCTTGCCTTCGCCGACCAGACGATCGGCCTCGCTGCGGCTGGCCAGAATCTCCAGGTCAAGCGTTGGTTCGTTGCGCAGTGCGCTGACGATCTGACGACCCAGCCGACCTTCATCCTCGTTGACTAGATAGACCGCCGCCGTGGGCGATCCTCCGCCGCCGAAGGTCGTCCCCATCACCGCGATGAAAGCGAGCGGGGTTAAAAAGACATTGAGCCACTGACCTTTGGCTTCCGCCGCCACCTTGAGCTCTTTGTGCATCACAGCCCAGATTTGCCGAAGCGCGTTCACTGCCTCCACTCCTCGTCGTTGAACTTGTGCACCGCCGCTGCAAAGGCAAGGAGGGCGAAACCGAGCAGCGCGGCCATCTCGGGAAGCACTTCCGGCAGCCCCATGCCACGCGTGATCAAATCCTGAAATCCCTGCATGGCCCAGGTCTGAGGCAGCGCTACATTGACCGTGCGCAACACGGGCGGCAGCCAGTCCGCCGGGAACATGCAGCCCGCCAGCAACGCCGCCACGATCAGAATGAGCGTCAACCCTCGCTCGAAGTTGTAGGCCGCAGCCGCCAGCCCCAGGCAGACGGCGGATAGCGCCACCGCCACCGCTAAGAGCGCCAACGCGCCGGGCGCATTGCCCAGCGTCATGCCGAAGAAGAGCGCACCGATAGCGAACAGGACGCCGATCTGCAGCACGCTGACCAGAAGCGCCGAAAGCACCTTGCCCGCCAGCAACTCGCCGAGACCGACAGGCATCGTCATCAAGCGTCGCAGCGCGCCAGTATTGCGTTCTAGCTTAAGGGAGGCTGCCACCACACCGATCATGAAGTAGACGAACATGACCGTGTAGCCGGGTACCGTCTGTTGTAACGTGTTCGGGGTGACTGCGATGCGCACTGCGCTCGGCTGCACTGCAACTATACTTAGCGCAGGCGACCAGTCTGTAGGCGCCGCCTCGAATTCGGCGCTGCGGTCGATGTTCTGCCTCACCTCCTCCGGTGCCAGCTCGATCAAATCGCCGAATTGTCGCAGTCCGTTGATCAACTGATGTTCGATAGAGAGGCGCATCGTTGCGCCAGTGAGCACGCCTTCAGCCAATTGCCGTTCAACCGGGTTGCGCGCCGGGTTGTAGAGCAGCGTCACCGAGATGCGCTCGCCTGCTGCAATGGCTGCGCTGAAGCCTTCCGGCACGATCAGGGCGACGGTGCGCCAGTTACGCAGCACCTTCTCGCGACCCGCCGCCTCGTCGCAGGCGGGACCGGGTCTCGTACAGGCTGCCTGCACGGCAGGGCCAAGCTGCGCAACCTCGTTGGCCGACGTGTCTTGCTCCAGCGCGTAGCTTTGCGCCAGCAGATCGAGCAGCTCCTGCGCTTGCGCACCCACCGCGCCATTTACGATGTCGTACACGGCCACAGGCAGTTCAGGCTTGCGGTCGGCGTTGAGGTTATAACCGTCCGGCGGAAAGACCAGCGCAATCGGGATGATGAAGGCCAGCGGCATCAAAAAGAGCGAGGCCATTTCCCCGCGATCGCGCAAAAGGATCAACAAGTCTTTACGTAAAATAAATAGAATTCGCATGGCCGTCATCCATCGATGAGGAAAGCATGAAGCCGATAGACAGTGAGGCTGTAAGGATGATGGGGAAGTCGAGCGCTTACCTCACAATGCTCTCCTATCCCCCAACAACCCTATTCCCCCCTTCTCTACTTCTCAATCTCTCAATCTCTTAAGCTCTTTCCTGTCAAATTCAAAAAGACCGTCTCCAGGTTCGGCTCGAGCAGGTCGAGCGATAGAATTTGCAACTTTGTCTCGTTGCAATAATGCAACACCTGCAGAAGCGCCTCATTGCTATGGACGACCTCGATTTTCAGGACCGCTTTGCGATGTGTACCGGCGGTGGAAGTCTGCCCTGCCTCGGAAAAGTTACTGCCCTCCGGGACAAGGAACGATGCTGCGCGCACTGCGGGCAGGGCGGCCACGGCGCTGCGCACGCTTTCATCGGCGCCGGGCAAGCTAAGCTGAATGACGCCGCCGCCGAGCGATTCGATCAATCGCTTGGGAGCGTCGAGCGCAATCAGCCGACCGCGATCTATGATGCCGACGCGATGGCAGAGGCGCTCGGCTTCCTCCATGTAATGGGTGGTGTAGAGGATGCTCACGCCTTGTTCGCGGTTGAGACGCTCGACGCTTTCAAAGATGTGGTTGCGGCTCTGTGGGTCGACGCCGACGGTCGGCTCGTCCAGGAAAAGCAAGCATGGATGGTTGACTAGCGCCGCCGCCAGGTTGATGCGCCGCTTCATGCCGCCAGAGTAGGTTTGCACGCGGTCGTTGGCGCGCTCCAACATGCCGACATAGCCGAGTACCTCGTCGACGCGTTCGTTTAACGCTCTGCCCCGCAGCCCATAGAGCTCTCCGAAGAAGCGCACATTCTCGCGACCGGTGAGCGTTGGATAGAGCGCCAGCTCCTGCGGCGCCACACCGATGATCTGTTTGACCTTCGCCGTCTCCCGTGCAACGTCCATCCCGGCGATGGTCGCGCCGCCGCCGGTGGGAGGCAGTAGGCCGGAGAGCATGGCGATCGTCGTACTCTTGCCTGCGCCGTTGGGGCCGAGCAAACCGAAGATTTCGCCTTCTTCGATGGTGAAACTGACATCGTTGACGGCAACGAGGTCGCCGTATTTTTTAACGAGGTTGTAGGCTTTCAGGATCGAGGCGGGCATGGGATGCCTCCTTGCGCTGTTCGTGAAGACCTGCCGCATTGTGATCCTAGCATGCAGGTGGTGGGAACACCAGTGACAGATGTCATCCCATGGCGAACCTAAGACGCCCGACTTGCAACCTTGATAAGAAATGTATAATTAATGCTATGGGCGTCGCTCAACAACGCTTTTTCCCAAGAAGGCTTCCGACCATTAGGGGATTAACCCGGAGAAGGAGGGAGTGTAGGAGGAGCGAGACAGTATGATTCGCATCAAGCGCGTCTATGAGCCGGCGCAG
>JANWYX010000044.1 GCA_025055055.1 Caldilinea sp.
GAGACGCTGGGGCCGGCCACCGCCGGCGGAATCGGCCCAGGCGACGCGATGATCGGATGCAGCACGAAGGCGGCTACGTTCGATTCGAAGCCACGATGCGGATCGTCGGGCGAAGGCGGCAGGCCCTCCGGCGGCGGCGCGCTCAACGTCAGGCGATGAATCACTTGCATGCTCTGCACGCCGGCGCGCAATCCGGCCGGCACGCTCACGCCGATGCGATCGTCCTCGACGTTCGCCTCGGGCGGCGTCACTTCCACATCGCCGAAACGCACGCGCGTGACTTGGCCGCGCAGTTGATAGCCGCGGATGAACAGCGGGCTGCTCTCGAAAATCAAATCGTTGGGGCCAGATTGCGGCTCGACCTTCTCGATCAACTGTTGCCGCCAGGTGAACACCTTCACGTTGCGCATGCGCACATGCAGGGCCGATTTCGTCGAGCGCTTGCTCTCGATCAGCACCACCGAGACTTGATACGCCGCCGACGGCCGGTAGCGCGCCTGCAGCGCCGTCCACAGCTTCGACATCTCCTCGGTGCTCAGCATCTCCGGACAAATCTTGATCTGTTCGATCTGATCGGCCAGCTCCGCCGCGACCAGCGCTTGCTGCGCCGGCGGCAGCACGCCACCGGTCACCGGTGGCGGCGCGCCCAGCGCGCGCCGGATCGCATCGCGCGAAAGCACCGGCGTCTCATGCAGCGTCTGCATGGCATAGCCCAACAGAATCTCGTGGTGGAACTCCTGCTCGCCGTATGCGGTGATCAGATAGTGCAGGTCGAGCGCGAGCGGTGGATTGGTCAACCGGTCACCGCCGGCGTCGCGCGAGGGCAAGCCGACGTTGCGCCAACCCCGGTTCGGCGTGACTTGATGTAGAAAGATGTTGAGTTGGCTCGGCTCGTTGCCGTTTTGAATCTCGATTCGATCTGGCGGCAAGGCCGAAACCGTGACATTGCCGCCCAACTGGCCCGTTACATCCTGGTCAATCAGGCCATTGTTGAGCAGGTCGCGCAACACGGCCGTGACCGCGCCAATCGCCAGCGCATTGCTCATCGCCCACCTCCGGTGCGATTGCCCGTCCGGCCGTTCAAATAATCCATCAGCGAGAGCGTGCCGGATCGCGGCGCGGCTTGTGGTTTTGCTTGTGGCGCAGGGGTGACGGCGCGCACTTCGATCCGCCCGATGGTTACTTGAATGACATCGCGTTTCGGCGTTGCGTGCGACGTCTGCCGGTCGTTGGAATCGGTGGCTTCGGCTTGCGACTCGGCGCTAAAGGCACCTTCGGTGTCGGGTCGGATCGCGCCGGGCTGATGAGATGCAGCAACCCGGCGCGCCGCGCGCTTCGATTCCTGCACAGCAAATGAGTGATCGCGCGCGACGACGGCAACTTGAATGGGAGGGCGTGATGGCAGCGACGGCTGCTCATTGTGCGCGTTCGCCCCTGTCTCCGCGCCTTCAGAGGCAGGCGTGGCAGCGGTTGATGGGACTTGTGCATCCAGCGGCGAGAGGCGCTGTCCGCGGGCTGATTTCGGTTGCACATCAGTTGCCTCGTCGAGATGGGGCGTGCGCTGTGCAGCGGCCGGTGCAATAGAGCGCACGTCTTCAACCACTTGCAATCCGCGATAGGCGGGGGCGCTCCGTTCTTCTGCGCCTTCTTGGGCGATTGTCATGTCCATCGCCGGGGCTGCGTCTACCATCGCTCCAGACGTGACCGGCTCGAAGCGCGAAGGCAGGCGCGGCTGAATTGTTTCTGCCCGCGTGAAGCTCCGCGCGACGAGATTCGCTAAGTAGTCACTCATCACTGCACACACGCCCGGCGACTGTAAATCGCGGGCAACTCAGAGCAAGCCGCCCTTCGGCGACCGGGAACTCAGTCCGCGCGACAGACCTCGCCCTGCTTAGCGCGAGATTTGCACTTGCCGCGTAATTCATCCCACCAAATCCAAATACAGTTGACGGCGGCGCGGGCTGAGCGCCAGGATGTCGGCCTCGCGCCAGCCATAGGCCGAAGCGAGCGCATGCACCTCGCGCAACGTTCGCTTCGCCCAGGCGTCAACCTCGCTCCAGAAAAATGCGACGATGTCGAACGGCGCCTGCCAGGCGTGTGCACAGGCCGGACACGTCAGCGCCAGTTGCACATCGGCTTGCGGGTCAGCCTCAGCCATGCACTGTGCAATCGCCGCGACGACGTGATCGGGCAGCTCGGCCGGTTCGACCGGTCGGCCATCTCGTTGTGCACTCACGATGCACCGCTGCAACATTTCTCGCTCACCTGTCTGCGCGCCTTCCAGTGCCGCCAAGTCCGCGCCGGTGGGCAGGTGGAAGCGCACGCTGTAGCCATCCGTCTCAACGCTATGCTGCTCATTCGCGCCTGATGCGTCGTTCCATCCATCGTCCTCGATGTCCGTCGTGTTGAACGCGATGTCGAGCTGAATGCCGCATTTTGGGCAGACGGCCACCGCAGCCAGGCGCGGCCCGAAGGTCAACTCGCGCAGCGCCAGCAGGCGGCGGTCGCGCTGGCCGATGCTCAGGCTGGCGATGTCCTGTGGCGACAGGTCGGGACAGCCGGCTTCGAGCAGCGCTTGCGCTTGTTGATACGGCGGGCGCGACCACCCGCGATCCCAGACGTTCAACAGTTCGACGGCAGATAAGGCACGCATGCGAATGGAGAATTGAGAATGAAGAATTGAGAAAGGCCTTCTCAATTCTCAATTCTTCATCTCAATTCATGCGGGTTCGGTGAAGGCCAGCTCGCTCGGCTCGGGCACTTCGTAGTCGCGCTCGAAGCCCTCGTTCTCCAGCTTGATGTTCTGAATCAGGACGGCGTTGGCGTTTGCGTCGAGGTCGGCCATGGCTTGATATTCGGACACCCAGCAGCGATACACCTTATAGGCGATCGCCAGTTGGCCGGCCTCGTTGTAGACCTCGATGATGATGTCCTTGCGAAAGTCCTTGAGCGACACTTCAGCGCCTAGGCCGGAGCCGAAGTTCCACACCTTGTTCGCCCACCGCTCGAACTCCTTGTCATGCGTCACGCCGCGTTCGAGGGTGATAGCTTCATACTCGGTGCGGCCGGGCGATTTGCGGCTGCTGCTGGGGTCGCCGCCCTCGCGATGCTTGACTACCTCGGTGGTGCGCTTGAGCATGCTGACCTTGCTCACGCCAGCCACGTAGCGGCCATCCCACTTCACGCGGAATTTGAAGTTCTTGTATGGATCGAAACGCTGCGCGTTCACTGTGAACTGTGCCATGTCACCTCCGTTGAAATTGAGAATTGAAAATGAAGAATTGAGAAAGGCTTTCTCAATTCTTCATTCTCAACTTTGCATTTGTCCGGCCATCTGTTGCAGTTTGATGATGACGAACTCGGCCGGCTTGAGCGGCGCGAAGCCGACGATGATGTTGACGATGCCGAGGTTGATGTCGTTTTGCGTGGTCGTCTCTTTGTCGCATTTGACGAAGTAGGCTTCGCGCGGCGTCACGCCCTGGAATGCACCCTGGCGGAACAGGTTGTGCATGAACGCGCCGACGTTCAGCCGAATCTGCGCCCAGAGCGCTTCATCGTTCGGCTCGAACACCACCCACTTCA
>JANWYX010000126.1:0-7500 GCA_025055055.1 Caldilinea sp.
ATGCCTTTGACGTCGCGCGCCTCGCAGACTTCCAGCGGAGTGTCGACGAAGATTTCCACAAAGCGATCTTTGCCCACCATGGCGCGCACGTCTTCGCGCGTGGCGCGGTAGGGGCTGACGGCGGCGCAGATGGCGATCCCACCGTGGCGCACAATTTCGCCGGCAACGAAACCGATGCGGCGAATATTGGTGTCGCGATCCTCTTTGCTGAAGCCCAGCCCCTTGGAGAGATGCGTACGCACGACGTCGCCGTCGAGCAAGGTGACCTGGCGGCCGTGCTCCAGCAACAATACCGTCAACACCTCCGCCGTCGTCGACTTGCCGGCGCCGCTGAGGCCGGTGAACCAGAGGCAGACGCCCTGCCGGTGGCGCGGGGGATAGCTTTCGCTCAGGATATTGGCCACCTCCGGGCGGGTGAACCACTCGGGAAGTTGCACGCCTCGGTTCAGATAGTCGGTGCGCACCTGCGTGCCGGAGAGCGTTGTCACCTGCACCCCGTTGGGAATGCGCGTTGATTCTTCGTAGCGATTTTCCTGGGGCAGATAAACCATCTCGCCGAAGGTCAACACGCCGACGCCGATCTCGTCGCTGTATTTCCTGGCCAGCTCCTGGGCATCATACGGGCCATAGAAGGGCCGCCCCAGGGAATCGACGCCGGGACCGGCGTGGTCGCGACCGACGATCAGGTAGTTGGCGCCGTAGTTGCGGCGGATGATGGCGTGCCACACCGCCTCGCGCGGGCCGGCCAGGCGCATCGCCAGCGGCAACAGCGCCAGCAGCGCACGATCCTGCGGATAGTAGTGGCTGAGCAGCGCTTTATAGGAACGCACGCGCGTGAAATGATCGACGTCGCCCGGCTTGGTCAACCCGACCACGGGATGGAGCAGCAGCGTTCCGTCGACGCTGTCGGCGGCGCGTTTGGTGAGCTCTTCGTGCGCGCGATGGAGCGGGTTGCGCGTCTGGAAGGCCACCACATTGCGTCGACCGAGCGCAGCCAGCCGCGCGCGGGTCTCTGCAGGCGTCAGCCGGAGGTCCACGAAATCATAATGTTTGGGCAGCGCCAGCACGCGCAGCGGTCCGGAAAGGTTGAGCTTGCCCCATCGGTTCATCTCCGCCACGAGCGGATGCGCCGGGTCCTGCGTGCCGAAGACAAGCTGGGCGGTGCGACCGCGATCCCAGCTATAAATTTCCTCCACGGTCAAGATGGCCAGCAGGTTGTTCTTGCTATCGCGCAATGCGACATCGCGGTCATAGCGCAGGTCGTCGATGGCGTCGACCGGCAGCGTGACCGGAATGGGAAAAAGCAGGCCATTGTCCAGCCGCATCTCTTCGAGCACCCGCTCGAAATCCGCCCGCCCCATGAAGCGATCGAGCGGCGAGAAGGCGCCGACAGCGAGCAACTCAAGGTCGCACAAAGCGCGGTCGGAAAGTTGAATCGACGGCAGTGTGTTGGCGTAGGCGCGCAACGCCTCATACTCCTCCGCCGGCACGCGCAGATCGACGAGACGACCGCCATACGGCTCAATCAATGTCGTTTCCTGTACGGGTGATAAAACTGTGCTCATAGGACTTACTGTACTCGCTTTCTCAACTGGTTTCGTTTCAGTAGGCGCCGCCCCGCGCCGCACACCCCTGGCAGACCGCAAGGTCTTGGGTGATTCAAGAAGGCGCAGCCATGAGCAGCGACTACGGGTTTGCCGAAATTTTTGTTCAATTCAACCGATTGTACGCCCTCGACGCCAGACCACCGGGCCTCGGATGATTCAAGGAAGCGCCGCTGCGAGCAGTGCCCGGAATCCCTCGCACGATGGCGATACTGCCTTTCTACATGGAGGCCGATCCCTTGCGCAACGCAAGCGGTTCCCCGGCGAACATCGGCGCCGGCCAGGTGAACGCAGGTTGGACGGGCTGTGCCAACCGAACGACTTCACCGATCACCAGCACGGCCGGCGCGACGATCTCGGCGTCTCTCATCGCCTGCACCAGGGTCGCCAGCGGGGCGATCACCTGCCGTTGGTCGGGAAGCGTGGCCGATTGCACCGCTGCGGCAGGCGTCTCCGGCGAGCGTCCGGCGGCGATCAGCCGGGCGGCGATTTCCTCGGCGTTGGCGACGCCCATCAGCACCACCAAGGTGTCGATCTGCGCCAGCGCCTCCCAATTCGGCGCATCGAGGCCATCCACCGTGTGGCCGGCGACGACCGCAAAACTACGGCTGACGGAGCGATGGGTGACCGGAATGCCGGCCGCCGCAGGCCCGGCGATGGCGCTTGAGACGCCCGGCACGATCTCCACCGGCACATGATGGCGATACAAAAATTCCACTTCCTCTCCACCTCGACCGAAGACGAAGGGATCGCCTCCTTTCAACCGCACGACGACGGCGTGTTGACGCGCCTTCTCCAGCAGCAGTTGATTGATCTCCTGCTGACTGAGCGCGTGCGCGCCGGCGCGCTTGCCGACGTAGATCAACTCGGCGTCGTCGCGCGTCAGGCCGAGCAGCGCGTCGTTCGCCAGTGCATCATAGAGCACCGCGCCCGCGCGACGCAAAAGCTCCGCCCCGCGCACGGTGATCAGATCGGGGGCGCCCGGCCCTGCGCCCACCAAATACACTGCGCCGATGACGCCGCCACCCGGCTCACCGCTTTTCTTGAAGCTGCCAGCGTCGCTCATGCGGCAAGCTCCAAAGTATGCGCCGGCGTCGCAGGCCGCTGAGGAAACGTTGCGTACTGCGCCAGCAGCGCGTCGACAATGCGTTGAAACGCGGCGTCGTCGCCGGCGCGCAAGGCGTCCAGCGCAGGGCTTTCTACAAGCGCGTACCAGAATTCGACGCGGCGACGGAACGGGTGCACGCGACGCTGAACGACCGGGCGCAGCGCCTGGGCGCGCTCCAGAAACGCGCCGTACTCCGGGCCGATCTCCGCTTCCAGGCGGCGGCGCAGCGTAACCGCCAGCGCAGGTGCAGCGCCGCCGGTGCCGATTGCCACCGTCAACAGGCCGCGTCGAAAGGTCGAGACCGCATGAAAGTTGCAGCGGTCGATGACATCCATCACGTTGACAAGCTGGTTGTTGGCTGCCCCCTCCGCCCAGATCAGATCGTGCACGGCAGGATCGTTTGTGGCTGCAAAGACGACGGCTGCGCCGACAAGGTCGCCCGGCTGATAACGGCGGCGCAGCCATTCGATTTCGCCGGCGCGGGCGCGCGCCTCCACTTCGGGCGCAGCCGAAGGCGCAATCACGCGCACGCGCGCGCCCACTTCGAGCAGACCGGAGATTTTGTGCACAATTTCACCCTTTGCGCCGACGAGGATGACCAGTTTATTCTCAAGCACCAGATTAATTGGATAGGTCTTCATTGCGCTCGCTTCTCCTCCTTTCATTCTCTGCACGGGGTGAAGGGGCGCACCGGCAGATGCAGACCGCATTCGGTCTTCATGCGTCCTTGCCAGCGGCCGGAACGTTCATCGTTGGCATCTACAGGCGGTCGCGTGCAGTGAATGCAGCCGATGCTGGTGTAACCGAGGTCGTGCAGTCGGTTGTACGGGAGGTTGTACGCCCGAATGTAATCCCATACAGCCTCACGCGTCCAATGCGCCAGCGGGCTGAGCTTGAACAGATTGTAGCGGGCGTCCCAGCCGATCAGCGGCGTCTGATTGCGCGTGTTGGATTGGTCGCGGCGCAGGCCGGTGATCCAGGCATGTTGACCGGCAAGGGCTGCCGCCATCGGTTTGACCTTGCGCTCATGGCAGCAGACGTCCGGCTCCAGCGCCCAGAGGGCAGGGCCGTAAAGCCGCTCTTGCTCCTGTGGCGTCAGCTCCGGCCGCACGGCGTGAATTTGAATGCCGTAGCGACGCTCGATCTCCTCCCAAAGCGCGTAGGTCTCCGGGAAAAGAAAACCCGTATCGATCGTGACCACCCGCACCTCCGGATTCACCTTCACCAGGTGATCCAGGATGACAATGCCGGTGGGGCCAAAGCTGGTGACCTGCACGAGCCGCTCGCCGAAGGTCACCACGCTCCAGCGCAGAAAATCGGTGAGCGTGAGATCTTCGAGTTGGCGATTGAGCGCCACGTAATCAACGTTCGAATGCAGCAGTCGCGTCGATGGCGACATAATCTGACGCCTCCTTCTGTAAGCGTTGAGCAATCAGCGATTGCAGGGTTTCCACGCCGAGCCGATGGCAAAAATCGCCGAAGCGTTCGCCCGGCAGGCGTCGGTCTCGATATAGTTGCAGCAGCGGACGCACCTCATCGACCAGACGGTCGCGTTTGACCAGGTCTTTGTAGGGCTGATTAAGCCGCGTGCCGTTGCTGGCGCCGCCGACGAAGATGACGTAGGCGTCGGCAGAGCGACCCACAAAGGCAAGGTCGGCGACGTAAGGGCGAGCGCATCCGTTGGGGCAGCCGGTCATGCGCACGGTGAAGGGCTCGTCGGCCAGACCCAACTGCGCCAGCTCGACTTCCAGCGCGTCGATCACGCTCGGCAGCGCGCGCTCTGCCTCCGTCAGCGCCAGGCCGCAAGTGGGCAAGGCCACGCACGCCAGCGAATGGCGCTGCACCAGGCTCAGGTCGGAAGGCAGAGGAATCCCGTGCTCACGCAATGTGTTCTCGATGGCGAGCATCTCCTCCTGCGCAATATCGGTCAGCAGCAGGTCCTGGTTGGGCGTCAGACGCACGCCGGGGCGGAAGCGTTCGATGACGGCGCGCAGGCCGCTGCGCAGCCGCAACGCGCCTTCGTCTTTGATGCGTCCATTTTCAATGGAGAGACCGAGGAACCAGCGTCCGTCGCCCTGCGCGTGCCAGCCGTGATGAAGCTCGTTCTCCAGCGCAGGCGTCGGGGCGGGCGGCTGCAGCTTCCAGCCCAGACGACGCTCGACTTCCATGCGAAACCGATCGGCGCCCCACTCGTGTAGCAGGTATTTCATGCGCGCATGTTTGCGGTCGCTGCGGTTGCCGTGATCGCGCTGCACGGTCACGATCGTCTCCACCACTTGCAACACCTGCTCCGGCGTCACGAACCCGATTAGGTCGCCCAGCCGTGGGAAGGTGTCCAGCTTGGTGTGGTTCATGCCCATGCCGCCGCCGACGATCACGTTGAAGCCAAGCAAGGTCTCGCCTTCCGCCACGGCGACGAGGCCGATATCTTGCGTGTAGACGTCAACGCAGTTGTCGCCGGGATAGGCAATGGCGATCTTGAACTTGCGCGGGAGGTAGGTCTTGCCGTAGATCGGCTCCACCTCCTCTTCGGCAGGCGCGGCGAGCTCCACCTTTTCACCGTCAATCCAGAGTTCATGATAGGCGCGCGTGCGCGGCAGCAGGTGGTCGGAGATGCTACGGGCCACGCGCTGAATCTGCTCGCGCACCGGGTCCTGGTAGGGCGCAGGGCAGCAGGCGACGTTGCGCACGACATCGCCGCAGGCGCCCAGAGAAGTGATCAACGCCTCGTTCAACTCCCGGATCGTCGCCTGCAGATCGCCTTTGAGGAGGCCGTGGAACTGAAAGCACTGCCGTGTCGTGACGCGCAGGGTTCCGTTGGCGTAGCGCTGCGCCAGGTCGTCATGCACCAGATATTGCTCGGGCGTGAGAAGGCCGCCCGGGATGCGCGTGCGCAACATGAACGAATGCGTTTTTTCCGTTCCGCGCGCGCCTTTGCGTTGATCGCGGTCGTGTTGCTGATACAGCCCATGAAACTTCAACAGTTGTTTGCCGTTTTCATCGAAGTGATCGAGATCGTTGTGAAGCTGCTCCGCCAGCGTTCCACGCAAATAGTTGCTGTTCTCTTTGATCACCTCCACGCCCGATGGCGCATCGGATTTTGGACGCGTTGCCATGCATTGCTCCTTTCTGAAAAGCCAACAAACCTACACTCCCTGCCCGACTGCGTCATTCATAGACGCCATCAAACAAACGACGCCGGGCAAGGCTCGAACCGGGTTCAGTTTTTACAGCGTTGGGATGTTGCGGGCGACTCAGAGAATTCCGACGGTTGTTGTGCGGCGTCGCTCAACAGCGCCTGTCGGCTTCTCTAAGCTCCCGCTAGCGACAGATGCAGAGGGGACAGAAGAAAGCGAAACGGCGCGCAAGGCCGCGTTGCGAGTGCATGAGGTCGAAACGTCTGGGATGTTTGAATCGATCACCCTTCATAGCGCCCTTTGCTTTCTGTTGATGTGGATGGTCAACCGTGAAAGCCTCGATCGGGTTCCTGCAGAGGTTCAACCATATGAGTGTGAACCCAGGCTTCAACCCAAACAAAAAGAACAGCCCATCGAGCGAACTCGATGGGCTGGTTTCTTAAAAACCTATGAGGCCCAATCACGCCGAGCTCGCCCGCTTGCACGCGCGCAGACAACAACAGCATGCACAGGCCATACAAATGGTATGGAAGATGACGATTGTGGCGTTGCGCATCATGTCGTCTGCGTTCCGGTTTCGTTCGGACGAAATCAACGGCCTCTGACAAACTTATCTTTCAAACTGGTGCCGTATTGTACGTAACGTTCCGGATCGTGTCAAATCGACAATCAGCGCAGCGCAATTTCTGCGCATGAGGCTCACATTGTTCCGGCTTCTGCGATCAGCAGCGCCAGCAACGCCGTACGAGGAACGATGCTGTCCAACTCGATGTATTCTTCCGGGCTGTGATCGAGGCCGCCGATCGGTCCGAGGCCATCCAGCACGGGAACGCCCTCTGCGGCCACGAAGCTGGCGTCGGAAGCGCCGCCGGTGCTGGCGCCTTTGACGGTGAAGCCGAGATCATGGGCGATCCGCTGCGCCAGGGCCTCGAGCGCTGCGACGGCGGGCGTGCGCTCCATCGCCGGCATGGCGCCGTCGAGGTTGACATCCAGCGTGGCCGTCGTCCCTTCCAGCACAGGACGGGCGAGTTGGCTGTGGATGGCGTCGAGCAGCTCGGGGATTTCGGCGTTGCGCCAGGCGCGCAGGTCGAGCTCGGCGCGCGCCTCCTCGGCGACGACGTTCGGCTGCGTCCCGCCTTCAATGCGGCCGATGTTGACGGTGACACCTGGACGGAAGCCGTTCAGCTTGTCGATTTCGAGCAGATGGCGGATCAGCGCAAGAATGGCGTTGCGCCCCTTCTCCGGCTCGACGCCGGCGTGCGCGGCCCTGCCCTGCACACGCACCGTGCACCATACCGCCGTCTTACGCGCGGTCACGATGTCCCCGTTGGCGCGCGCCGCCTCCAACGTGAAGGCGACGTCGGATGTGCGCGCAGCTTGGCGGATGAGCGGAATCGAGCCGCGGTCGTGAATTTCTTCGTCGCTGACGATCAAGAACTGCAGCGCACCGTAGTTGCAAAGCCCGAGCTCGTCCAGCGCGCGCACTGCGTATAGCCCGGCGAGCAATCCGCCTTTCATGTCGCAGACGCCCGGCCCGCGGATGATGTTGCCGTCGATGCGCATCGGCCGCGCCGCCGCAGTCCCGATCGGAAAGACGGTGTCGGCGTGGCCGAGCAACAAGATGCGCTTGCCGCCTCCTCCTTGGCGGCGG
>JANWYX010000126.1:12500-15160 GCA_025055055.1 Caldilinea sp.
CCACGCTCGGGTAGAAGTCCAGCACGCCGCAGACGGGCGAATTGCCTCCGGCATCACATTCTGAGGCCACATGGACGGCGTCCACAACCGGGACGGTTTTGCCGAGCTTGCTGTCGAAGAAATATTGATAGATGGGGCTGCCGCTGTGCCCGCCGCTCGTGTCACAGGAATGATTAAAGATGCGATTCCAGTTGTCCGGGCCGGGGAAGCGAAAGGACCCCACTCCGCAGTTGGCGGTGTCGCCGTACAGCCGCTGTGGTTGGCAATTCACCGGCACGTCGGGCCGCGTGCCGCCGCAGGCGGGATAGCCGCGGTTGTATTGGTCGTTCGCCTTCAGTGTGGAGCCGGTGAGCGCTACATAGCCCATCCACCCCGTCTGGTCTCCCAGCCGGTCGGGGATCACGATCAAGCCCCAGTCCCACTGTCGTGGATTGGCTGTGTTGGGATTGCGCCATTGCGGATGGGTGAAATACCACGCCGTCTGTCCTGGCGCGGGGTTGGGCGAAATCGTCGAAGAGCCGTACGGGAATGTGTTGCCATCGCGCCCGGGGCTCACCGCGAAGCTGAACCAGGTGTTTGTCCCTCGCTGGTTGATGCAGTGCGCTGCCGTGATCAGGTGGCGAGGGCCGATCAAAGTGCCTGTACAATTGTTGCTGAAGTGCGAGATTGTGCGCCAGGGCCAGGTTGTTGTCGGTGTGCGGATGATGCGCGTGTCGATGCCGTTGCTGCGCGCAGCCGGCTGCACCGGCCCGCTCTCTGCGTCGGAACCGGCGCCGCCTATCGTCTGAATGACCGGCAGGAAGAGCATGCGCAGCGTTTCAACTGTCGATGGATCGTCGAGCCCCTCGGTGGCGCCGGTCAACCCGGCCTCGATGCGGCAGCGATGAATGGCCGCCAGCATGTCTCGGTGCATGCTGATGGCGAACTCATGGCGCGTCGACGTGTTGAAAACGTGCAGCAAGGCGTCTTGCACCGGGACGGTCTCGGGGGGGCGCTCGATCGGGTCGGGTTCTCCGGGGTCATCGGGGACGGGATCGTACGGCGCGTCCACCGGCTCGTCGCTCAACTCACCGGTGGCCACGTAGCGCACGATCAGATAGCGGTTGATGGTCACCGGCGCCGTCGGCGGCGGATCGGCGGAAATTGCCTCGCGCAACGCTTCGAGATCGTAAGGATCGTTCGGCAGGCAAGGATCGGATGTCGCCAAAGACATGCTGGCGGCTTCATCTGCTGAATGGGGCTCGGTTGCGAGCGCATGCGCAACCGGCCAGAACACTGTGAACAGAACCGCACCGACCACCACGCATAACCAAAGGCGCTGCAAACGAGGCGTCGCCAGGCCGACAAAAATCAAACGAAAATTTGCAAGGTTTTGGGAGCGCATCTTTCCTTTCCTTTCTGAGTAGAAATAAGGGGGATGGATCGGCTGTCAAGAGCGAAGTACGTGTGTAGACCCTCTTGAAAGATAAGTTCAGAATACGTCTAGGGCGCTTCAACCGAAATGCCTGGATGCACTTCTTGCATGTATGGCAATGCACAGCGGAGTTTATTTGTAAGTTTGCCGGCGCTCAAGCAAAATACGCTTGAGCACGATGTAACACACAAGGTTGCACAGCATGGAGAGGAAGGATCTACGGAGGTCTTCCGATGCCGATTTATGAATACATTTGCCCGAATTGTGGCCTGATCTTCGACCATTTCTGGCCTTCGATCCAGGCGGCAGAGGGCGCGGCGCCGCCCCCATGCCCGACATGCGGCGCAAGTCAGACGCAACGCATCATGTCCCGAGTGGCCGTATTGGGCGGTTTAGGCGGCCTAACGCCTTCCGAGCAGGCCGCTGCAGACGCCCAGGCGGAGCGCCTGGCGAAGATTACGCCAAAGGAGCAGATCGAAAAGCTGCGGGCGGGCAGGAAAAGCTCCTCAGTGCAAGGATGAGGCGCCATGGCCGCCTGCTAGAATTGCGCTGTGAATTTCTTCTTCCCAACGGTAAAACGCGGAATAGACGCCCGGATGCCTCTCCGGGGCGCAACCGACGCCGCCGATGATATACACAAACCCGAAGTCCTGTTCTGGGTCGAAGAACAACCCACTCAAAAGTCCATAGGCGTCGCCTGTATGCCCCCAGAGGCGCGGACTTTCTGCGGCGAGAAGACGGTCAGGCGCTCCGTATGCGTCGGCGGGGGCGTTGGTCAGATGGTGCGGACCTAGTCCCCAGGCGCGCATCAGTCCGCCGTAAGGGTCGCCGTTGCCGGCGATCGGGTCGAAGCGCCATTGAACGGTCAACATCTGGCGCACGGTCTCCGGCTGCAGAAGTTGCACAGGTGCGCCGCTGCGATCACGCCCCTGGCCTCCGTGCAAAAAGACTTTCATGATCTCGATCAGATCTCGGGCCGAGATGCGCAAGCCGCCCTGCGGCGAAAAGACGGTTCCGTTGTCACCGGGGCGATAGCGACGCAACGCTTCAGGTTCAGCAGGACGCACGCCGCGCAGGTCATCCATCTGCGCAACCCACGGCGCCGATGCGTCCCAGACGCCGTTGCGCTGCCGGCGATAGAGCGTCGCCAGGTTGCGGATGCCTTCGTCCGAAAGGTTGCAGACGTTGAAGGACGCATCGAGGCCAAGCGGCTGTAGAATATGGCGATCTACGTAGTGATCGAACC
>JANWYX010000150.1 GCA_025055055.1 Caldilinea sp.
GCGCCCGCAATTGTCCCGTTCACCAGCACGCGGAGAATGTCACCCGGTGCGCCGGAGCCGGTGAGCACGGTCGCTCCCGGCGCATCGAAGCGACGCTCGTCCAGGGTCGGCGCAACGGCGGTGGGCGTTGCCGTGTCGATCGGCGTGGCGGTGGCCGTCGCCGTTGGGGTGGCGGTCGGAATCGGCGTCTCCGTCGGGGTCGCCGTGGGCATTGGCGTCGGAACCGGGGTAAACGTCGGCGTGTGGGTAGCCGTGGCCGTGGGTGTGGCGGTCGCCGTGGGTGTGGCGGTGGGCGTTGCCGTGTCAGTCGGCGTCGCTGAAGGCGTGTCGGTGGCTGTTGCGGTCGGCGTATTGGTTGCGGTCGCCGTGTGGGTGGGCGTGGTGGTCGGGGTCGGGATCTCGATGACCACCGGCGGGGCGGCGGCGCGCACCCTGCCGTCCAGTGTCACGCTCTCCACCGTGAGCGTGTAGCGTCCGCTCTCCGGCAGTTCCACTGTCGTCCGCCAGCGGCCTTGGGCGTCTACGATCGCTGCGCCCGCAATTGTCCCATTGATTGTGACGCGAATGATGTCGCCTGGGGCGCCGGAGCCGGTGAGTACGGTCGCTCCCGGCGCATCGAAGCGACGCTCGTCCAGCGAAAGGACGATAGCAGTGGGCGTTGCCGTGTTGGTCGGCGTTGCGGTGGCGGTCGGTGTATCGGTCGGAGCCGGCGTGTGGGTTGGGGTAGCTGTGCCGGTCGCCGTCGCAGTGGCCGTTGGCGTTGGAATCGGTGTTGCAGTCGGTGCGACTGTCAGAGCGTCCAGATTCTCACGCAGCGACAAGGGCAGCAGGATCTCGTCGATGAGGTGCAGAACGCCGTTGCCGGCCTCAATGTCGCCTTTCAGCAGAGGAACGCCGTTGACGTACACTTGTTCGCCGAGCGTGGTGAAGACCAGCCATCCTCCTTGCTCTGAACGGAGGGCGCCTTCTGCCGCAAGCTCATCCGCCGAAAACTGACCTTGCACCGTGTGATAGAGCAGAAGCGTGCGCAGCGCTTCCCTGTTGCTCAACAGCCCAGCGAGCAGGTCTACAGGCAATCGGGCGAAAGCGGCATTCGTCGGCGCAAAGAGGGTGAAAGGACCCTCCTCGGCAAGGGTGGCGTCCAGCCCTGCTGCAGAAAGGGCGGCAGATAGCATCGATAGTTGCGGATTCGCCGCAACAGCGCCGCTCACGGTCGTCTGGAGGCTGGTTACGACAAACGCTTTCATCACAATGCGGTCGTTGATGCGCACCGGCGCATCCGGGCCATCGGGAAACTCGTAGACGCCTGGCTCGCCGGCGTCGAGATGGAGCATAGCATAAAGAACTTCGGTGAAGCCGGTAGGGTCGATCGACACTTTGACATTGGCGCTGTTCCCGTTGGGAACTGCGCTGTAGCCGATGACCGGCCCTGGGGCGCCATTGGCATCGGCGTGAATCACAACCCAGCCGGGGCCGTTGCTTGTGACGCGGGCGATGTTGACAACATTGTCCACTACAGTTTGGTCGTCAACGGCAATATCGGGTGTAAATTGGGCGAGCACGGCAGGTGCAATCCCCAGCAGTGCAAACAGAATTAATCCAATTCGGAGCACATAAGTGCGTGTTGGCATTGGAACAACTCCTGACTTGCGGTGCGGTCTTGATTTTTCATTTCAATTCATTGCCCGTCACAATTCAACGAGCGCTGTTTCATTTCAAGAGGGATGCTTACTGATGCCGGTGTATTGTAAACCACTTTATCGGCAAACGCAACGTTGGTGAAAGGCGCCGTGGCGCCCTGCGGAAGTGTCCGACTCACTCCGGCAACCCATGCCTACGCCAATCCTCATCCCTATACGTGTTAGGACATTGGAAGCGAGCGCCCCTCGCTTCAACTGCGCGTCTGTTACATTTTATCGTCGGCGGATATGACAGCCTGCGGATTGGGAGTGGTTTTGGAGAGGAGCATGCAACGTGAACGAGGCTCCTGAGATGGCGCCTTATGCCCGTCATGTGTTTATTTGCACCGGCGTTTATTGCGATCCGCTCGGCAAAGCGGAGCAGCTGTACCACCTTCTCGGCCGCTATTTGGGCGAGTTAGGAAAATATGACAATCCGGCGCGTGTGAAGCGCGGCCTCACCCCCTGCCTGGGCGTCTGTTATAACGGCCCGCTGCTGGTCGTATATCCAGAGGGCATATGGTATCATGGTGTGGATGAGGCGTTGCTCCGCCGCATCGTGGATGAGCATTTGCGCAACGGACAGCCGGTTGAGGAGTGTATCTTTCACCGTCTCTGCGGCGATTGCACGCACGCGCAAGGGTGAGAGGACTACGGCGCTTCTCGTTGTCCTCTTTTTTGTATTTGTTGCGCTTCTTCCAGCGCATTTGCTATAGCCTGCTCCAGCGCAAATGCATCGCAGCCGGACGGCTCTCTTTTCAGCCAAAGCAAGAACTCCACGTTGCCCGCCGGTCCGAGCACGGGGGATGCGATCAGCCCTGCAGGATGCAGGCCGAGGTTTTGAGCCGCTGCGCCGATTTGACGCAGGACGCGACGATGCACCTCGGCGTTGCGCACAACGCCCCCCTTGCCGACGTCGTCGACTCCTGCCTCAAACTGAGGTTTGACCAAGGCAATGATCTGGGCATTGGGCGTGAGCAAGCGCAGGACAGCCGGCAGCACCAGCGTCAGGCTGATGAAACTGGCGTCAATCACGGCGAGGTCCGCCAGGGCGCTGTCGGGCAGCGCCTCCAGGTGACGAACATTGGTACGATCCATTACAATGACGCGCGGGTCTGTGCGCAGCTTCCAGGCAAGTTGGCCGTAGCCAACGTCGATGGCGTAGACGCGCTCCGCCCCGCGTTGTAGCAGGCAATCGGTGAAGCCGCCTGTGCTGGCGCCTACATCGACGGCGACGCAACCCGCCACAGGGACGGTGAAGGCCTCCAGCGCAGCAGCCAGCTTGAAGCCGCCCCGGCTGACGTAGGGCAGTGGCCTGCGCACGGTGATTTCGGCGTCAAGCGGTACGGCGCGGCCCGGTTTGTCCTGAAGCCGGCCGTCGACTTCGACCTCCCCCGCCAGAATCAGGCGTTGCGCCTGCTCTCGACTTTCGGCAAGCCCGCGCAACACCATCAGTCGATCCAGCCTTTCTTTTTTCGCCCCTTTCGCATTCATCTGCAGATGCTCACGATTTCAGCATTGCTCACAATTCCAGTAACATGGGACGGTCAAAGCAATTTTTGGTTCGTTTTTGGTTGAGGAAGCGATTGACATGTCTTCGACCTCTTCGACGCCGTCGACGACTTTGCGCAGTGAACGGAACAATTGGGTCGGGCTGGTGCGCACGATGCGGCCGCGCCAATGGATTAAGAGTCTGATCGTCTATGCTGCGCTCGTTTTCGACGGCAAACTGTTCATCCCGGAGCTTTTCCTGAAGACGACGCTGGTCTTCGCGGCCTTTTGTCTGCTCTCCAGCAGCGTCTATATCCTCAATGATTGGATGGACATGGAGCAAGATCGCCGGCACCCGCGCAAACGCTTTCGTCCGTTGGCGAGCGGTCAGTTGAATCCACGCTTGGCGGCGGGCGCCGCAGGGGTGCTGGCCCTCGTCGCCGTTGCGCTTGCCTTTTGGGTGGAAGTCTGGGCGGGCGTCCTCCTGCTGCTCTATCTGGCACAGAACATCGCCTACAGCGTCTGGCTCAAGCACGTGGTGATTATCGACGTGATGGTGCTGGCGGCCGGCTTTCTTTTGCGCGTGCTGGCCGGCGTAGTTGTGGTGCAGGTGCAGAATTTCAGCCCGTGGCTCTACGTTTGCGTGACGCTGCTGGCGCTTTTCCTGGGATTCGGCAAACGTCGGCAGGAGCTGGTCCTTTTGGAGGGTGAAGCGTCCAACCATCGCGCGATTTTGTCAGAGTACAACCTACCCCTGCTCGACCAGTTAATCGCCGTTGTGGTGACCGCCACGTTCGTCGCCTACACCTTCTATAGCTTTGACGCAACGACGGCGCTGGCGCATTCCAAGATGCTTTTGACCGTTCCCTTTGTCTTTTACATGCTGGCGCGCTATCTGTATCTGGTGCACGTTAAGGGCCTGGGCGGCGCGCCCGACGAGCTGTTGGTCGAGGATCGTCCGCTCCTGATCAACAGTATCTTGTGGGCACTCGCCGTGATTGTCTTGATTTATCTCTGGAAATAAAGCGACGAGCCTCATAGGGAAAGCGAGGCGATAGAAAGACCTCTATCGCTCTTTCTCTTCTCTGCTCATTCCTCCTGGATGAATTGCGCCCAGGCGCCTTCCATTCCGTCATCCGTGACGCCGTAAAAGACGCGGATTTTGTCGCCTTCGCGCAGCGCCAGGTCATAACGCGTCTTGCCCGCGCGTCGCTCCATGCGAATGAAACCGAGGTCGCCGCGCCATTCGATCCTGGACGGATCTACCGGCTTATCTTCTGCCTGCTGAATCGCATAACTCCACAGCTTGCGCGCGCCTTTGCGGGTAACGTTTTTGATGACGTGGCCGTTGCGCAAGTCGCGAATGGTGTAAAAGCGGTGACCGTTGCGCTCTTCGCTTTCGACGATTTCAACGCCGACCTGGGGCAGATAGAAAGTGGTGTCTTCGCCGGGCGTGGGTGTTGGTTGTGAAGGCGTCTGCGCACCGTTCACCTGAGTTGCAGAAGACGCCGTCGATTGGACGGTTGAGCCGTTCCTACGCTCTCTCTGCGGCCGGCGACTTTCTTTCCCGGCAGGCTTCGTGCTTGCGACTTTTGCCGGCGACGCAGCCGGCTCTTCCTGCTCCGGTTCAAATCCCAGTCCTTCGCGCACCAACGCCACGATTTCATCGCGCACCGCCAGGCTGGTCTCCGTCTCGTCGCGCACATAGAATTTGTTGTCATCGAGCGCATAGGGAATGTCCGGGCCTTTCGCCACCTGCACACGCAAGACGCGCGCACTTCCGCTCTGCACAATGTCGCTTTTCACTTCCAGCCGTGGGGTGATGCGCGCATCGACGGCTTTGCGAATTTCTTGCTCCACCTGCTCGGGGTTGCTGAGGCCGCGAATTTTTTCTTTGCCCGGTTTGGCGCCGATGTAGATCACGCCCCCTGCGGTGTTGGCGAAGGCGCAGATGTCGGCCAGGATGGCGTCGAATTTTCCACCCCGTTGCGTAGCGGATTCATGGAAACTCTGCACCAGCGTTGGCCCTTCCTGGCGCACCACATCAAGCGGATCAAACGGCTTGTCCGCCGGTTGCGCAGGGCGCACGCGGTCGAAATGTTTGGAACGCAACAAGGCGGCCAGTGCCTCGAACGTCGGCTCTTCCAGCAACACCTCGGTGGCGCGATCGCCGACGCCGAGCCGTTTGGGGTTGCGAGGATCGGCCGTCAATCGATGGGCGTCGCTTCCCTGGATGCAATGCATCCGTCGCGGATATTCGGCTTTACTGCCGTTGAAAAAGCGGGCGGTGGAGCGGCCCAGGCGATCTAGATCGGTGACTTCCAGCGCATCCAGGTTCGGATCTTGCGTGTACGCAATCTTGGTCTGACCGCCGAAGGGAAAGTTGCGCATCGCTACGCCGTGCGTGCTGTTGGCGTGCGCTGCGATCACCAATCCCCCTGCCTCGCGGATGATGCGATAGGCTGTCAGCACATCGGTGGTTGCGCCTGTCTCGGTGCTGCCTTCGTCGAGCTTACCGGCCGGAACCTTCAGCGTCAACAAAATATGCTCCAGCTGGCGCACCGATGTTTCGGGAGGGAAAATGGCCAAGATGTGGAAACCAAAGGTGGCCGTAAATTCAAAGCCAGGCAAAACCAAGACGTGGTTGGCGAGCTCGCGCCATGTGCGCAGACGCTCCTGTTCTTGAGGGGTCAGGCGGCCTTGGGCCTCCAACTGCGTCAGCCAGTCCAGCTCGCGGCGAATTGCGCTGATGCCCGCCACCGTGTTGTGGTCCGTGATCGCCACGATGTCCAATCCCTGCTCGACCACCTTCTGCATCCACTGTAGATAGCTTACGCCTGGTTCTTCGTAGTCGCGCGAGGCGGGGGTGTGCAGATGTAGATCGATTTTGTACCACTTTCGTTGTGGCTTTGCACTTTGCGGCGTCTGCAAACCGCCGCTATTTGATTTTTTCTTTCGACTCACAGAATCAACTTGTCTCCAGTCATCTCGAACAGATATCCTTTTGTAAAATCATAACTTTTCATAAAACAATTTTACCATAAAACAACGGCGCGTCGAATTTCAACCCTGCGGGCGCAAATCCCTTTCCAAAGATTTCATGCGCAGCGAACTAGGAGCGAGGACGACGCCGGACAGGCGCCCGCTTACGGTAGTGGGTACACTCTGCTGTGGACGCCACCCCCAGCAGGGCGATCGCCGAGAGCATGAAAAAATTGTGCGACCGGGCGGTTGTCACATCACAACCGATGGCCTGACAACGCGCGGCTGCCGACGCCGCACTTTGTGCGAATCACCGCCGATTTGGGCAACCGCCTGCTGTCCGTCGTTGACCGCACGCGCCTCCTCGGAAGAGAGCAAGGCGGCGGCGAGCACCTCGTCGACGGTGTCTACCAGGATGAACTTCATTTGTTTGCGCACGACCTCGGGCAGTTCGTCCAGATCGGAATCGTTGCGCCGTGGTAGAATGACGGTGTCCAGACCATAGCGGGCCGCCGCCAGCACCTTTTCCTTCACGCCGCCGACGGGCAACACCTTCCCGCGCAGGGTGATCTCGCCGGTCATGCCCAACTTGGGGCGCACCGGTCGGTTGGTGAGCAGGCTGGCGAGCGCCGTAGCCATGGTGATGCCTGCGCTGGGGCCGTCTTTGGGAATGGCGCCTTCCGGGATGTGCAGGTGAATGTCGCTGTGCGTGAAGAAATCCGGATCGATGCCCAGGCTCTCTGCCCGCGAGCGCACATAACTGAGCGCAGCTTGGGCGCTCTCTTTCATCACGTCGCCGAGTTGACCGGTGAGGATGTAGCCTTTGGCCCCGGGCATGCGCGTCGCTTCAAAAAAGGTGATGTCTCCTCCGGCTTCCGTCCATACCAGCCCGATGGCGACGCCCGGATTTTCCAGCCGCTCTTCGATCTCTTCGTCAAAATAGCGCCGCTTCCCCAAATAGGCGGCCACATCCTTCGCTTTGATCGTGCGTCCCCGCTTGATCTCGCCTGCTGCAACACCGGCCGCAATCTTGCGGCACACCTTGCCGATCTGGCGCTCCAGATTGCGCACGCCCGCCTCACGCGTGTAGCCCTGGATGATTTCGCGCAACGCATCATCGGTGAATTTCACCTCGCTGGGGCGCAGCCCGTTCTCTTTGATCTGCCGGGGAACGAGGTACCCCTTGGCGATATTGACCTTTTCCTCTTCCGTGTAGCTGCTCAGCTGGATGATTTCCATGCGGTCACGCAGCGCCGGCGGAATGGTGTCGAGCACGTTGGCGGTGGTAATGAAGAGCACCTGACTCAGATCGAAGGCCACATCGAGGTAGTGGTCGCGAAATTCGCGGTTTTGCTCCGGGTCCAACACCTCCAATAAGGCGCTGCTGGGATCGCCGCGAAAATCACGTCCCAGTTTGTCCACCTCATCCAGCATGAAGACCGGGTTGCGGCTTTCAACGCGGCGCAAGCTCTGGATGATCCGTCCGGGCATGGCGCCGATGTAGGTGCGTCGGAAGCCGCGAATGTCCGCTTCATCGCGCACGCCGCCGAGCGCCAGGCGCACGAATTTGCGATTCATGGCGCGGGCGATGCTGAGCCCTAGGCTGGTCTTGCCGACGCCGGGAGGCCCGACGAAACAGAGCACCAACCCCTCCCGCTCACGTCGAATCTTGTCGCGCAGATCCTCCGGCTCCTCCTTGTGGTTGCGACGACGGTCGGCGCGCAGCTTGCGCACTGCCAGAAATTCCAGAATGCGTTCTTTGATTTCGGTCAAGCCGTAGTGATCCTCATCAAGCACTTTGCGCGCGTGGCCGATGTCTAGGTTGTCCACCGTTGCGTTGCGCCAGGGGAGACTGACGAGAAGGTCCAGATAGGTTTTGATGACACTGTATTCGGCGGCCTGGATCGGCATTCTGCGCATGCGCGCCAACTCATGCAGCGCCTCCCGCTCCGCCTCTTCGCTCATGCCGGCGGCGGCG
The DNA here is from genome assembly GCA_025055055.1 of Caldilinea sp. Classification (GTDB taxonomy): domain Bacteria; phylum Chloroflexota; class Anaerolineae; order Caldilineales; family Caldilineaceae; genus Caldilinea. Next base: position 8,131 of record JANWYX010000150.1, read on the forward strand.
ATGCGTTCCTCCAGCTCGCGAATGTCGGCGGTCTGCTCGTCCTCCTCTCCCAACTCTTTTTGGATGGCGCGCATCTGCTCGCGCAGGAAAAATTCGCGCTGCATGCGCTCCATCTCGCCTTGGGCTTCGGAGTGAATTTTGCGGCCAAGCTCAAGAACTTCGATCTCTTTTTTGAGCAATTGAATCAGGCGTAACAGTTTGTCGCGCACCTGATCCATTTCGAGAATGGCTTGTGCGTCTTCAATTTTCAACCGCATGCTGCCGGCGACCAGATAGGCAAGCTGACGGGCGTCTTCGACGTTGATCGACATGATGGTCAGCTCATCGGGCATCTGGGGCTCCAGCTCGACCAGCCTGCGAAACAGGTCCTGCACGGCGCGCATCAACGCCTCCATTTCGAGACCTTCCTCGGTGGATTCGGGCATGATCTCGATGCGGGCGCGCAGATAAGGTTTTTCCTGCGTGAACTCCAACAGACGGATGCGCTCCAGCCCTTGCACCAATAGGCGCATCGTGCCGTCTGGGGTCTTCAGCACGCGATGCACTTGCGCAGCGGTCCCCACTCGATAAACTTGGTCGGGCGTAGGCTCGTCAATCTCTTCGTCTTTGCTGGTGACAAGCGCGATGATGCGATTGCTGGGCAATGTATCTTCGACTAGCCGAAGGCTGCGCTCCTGACCGATCGGTAGCGGCAACCACATCATTGGGTAAACCACCACTCCCCGCAGGGGCAGCACCGGCAATTCGTCCGAAATGAGCGGTTCCGGATGTTGTTCTATCGGCGCGTTCTGCTCCCGGAACTCTTCTGATTCATATATGACCTCGTCTTCGCCACCTTCCCAGTCGTCCATTTCAAAGTGGATCGATTCGTAATTCATTCTTCTCCGATTGTATTTGTACGATTGCATACGCGCACAACGCTGTCTGCGCGCTGGGCGTCCTTGGGTTTAAATAAACTCATTGTATCATGATAAAACAAGAGAAGATAGTTGCATAGAATCCTGTTCCGAAAAATAGCTTTTGACGCAAAGCCGTGGGGCGCAGGACGCCTCTGCACGGCGAATGGAAAGGACAAGGCAATGAATACAGCCGAGATGAAGACCCTTGAGTTTTTGGATGCGCTGGCCGCCGGCCAACCTACGCCGGGTGGAGGAGGCGCTGCAGCGTTGACGGGCAGCATGGCGGCCGCGCTGCTCAGCATGGTGATTCATTTCACCGTCGGCAAGAAGAAATACGCCGAAGTCGAAGCGGAGATGCAACAATATCTGGTGCGCACCGAGACGCTGCGCCAAGAACTGTTGGCTGCAGTGGACGCCGACGCCGTGGCCTTCGACGCCGTCGCCGCCACATATGCTCTGCCGAAGGAGACGGAAGAGCAGAAAATCGCGCGCACCGCCGCTATGCAAGAGGCGCTCAAGCACGCTGCACAAGTTCCGTTCGATGTGGCGGAAAAGTGCCTGGCGCTTTTGCACCTGGCCGCGCCGATCGGCGCCAAAGGTAACAGCAACGTCGTCAGCGACGCAGCGACGGCGCTTTATCTGGCCTTGGCTGCGCTCAAGAGCGCAATCGTCAACGTCAATGTCAATCTCAAGTTCATCAAAGACGCAGACTTTGTGGAAGCGTGGAGCGCCAGAGTCGCCGGCCTTCTCGCCGAGGCGGATGATGCCTACGCCAAAGCAAAGCAGGCGATCGAAACAACGCTGGGGGTGACGCTATGAGCGCTCAACTGCTCGACGGTCGCGCGCTTTCCCGACAGATCCGCGATGGTTTGAAGGAGGATTTCGCTGCGTTTCGAATGCGCACCGGCGTCTCGCCGACGCTGGCGGTGCTCTACATCGGCGAAGACGAGGCCAGCGCCGGCTATGCGCGTGCCATCCAGAAGACATGCGACGGCGTCGGCGCCGATTTCCGCAAAGTGGAGCTGCCCTACTCCACGCAACAGGCCGAGGCCGAGGAAGTTCTGTGCGAGCTGAACACTTCGCCCGAGGTGCATGGGATCATGATCCTGGAGCCGGTCCCCGAGCACATCGATCATCACGCTCTGGTGGACTTGCTCGACCCGGCCAAGGACGTAGACGGCGTGCACCCGCTCAACGCCGGCCGCTTGGCCGCCGACCGTCCTCCTTATTTTATTCCGGCCACGCCGGCGGGGGGCATCCGCCTGCTGGAGGAAGCGGGCGTCGTTTTCAAGGGCAAAGAGGCGGTCGTCGTGGGGCGCAGCGACATTGTCGGTAAGCCGATGGCGATGCTATTGCTCCATCGCCACTGCACCGTCACCTTAGCGCACAGCCGAACCGTCGATCTACCGTCGGTGTGTCGCCGCGCCGACATTCTCTGCCTTGCCGTAGGCCGGCCGGAGATGGTCAAGGCGGATTGGATCAAACCGGGCGCTATTGTTGTCGACTTCGGCACGACCTACACCGACGACGGCCTGAAAGGCGACTGCGACCAGACCGGCGTCGCCGAGGTGGCCGCCATGTTGACGCCTGTGCCGGGCGGAACCGGCCCGATGACAAATGTGATGTTGATGGAGAATCTCCTGCGCGCCGCCGAGCGCGCTGTCAGCGGCTGAATCTCCGTGCACGGAATTCCTTCATCGGCCCGTCCATCGCCGTCTTCTTCCAGACGGGCGATGGACAATGCCTTCTCCAATCTCGCCGAGCGCCGCTCCGCAGGGTGGGAGCACCTGCTTGCGCTTGCGTTCTACGCGGCCGCCACCCTGGTGTGCACCTGGCCGCTGGCGCTACATCTGAACAGCGCTATCCCCGGCGACGGCTTTGATGGCTGGCAGAACTATTGGAACCTGTGGTGGATCAAACGGGCGTTGGTCGAGCGCGTCACCAATCCGCTCTTCACCGACCTGCTTTATCATCCAACCGGGGTCTCGCTCTACTTTCACACGCTCAACCCCTTCAACGGAGTCGCGACGTTGCCGGTGCAGCTTGCCTTGGGGCTGATCCCGGCTTACAACGCTGTGGTGTTGGTCAGTTGGGTGCTCGGCGGCTACGGCATGTTCCTGTTAGCCCGGTGGGTGATTGGACGGCGTGTGCAAGGGAGTGGGGACGAATTTTCATCACAGAGCCTCACGGGCACATCTGCGCAAAAGGAGAAGCCGGCGCTGCGCGGCGTCGGCTTTGTGGCGCCCTTTGCAGCAGGCCTGATCTACACGTTGTCCCCCTTTCATATGGCGCATCTGCTTGGGCATATGCAGGTGATGAGCCTGCAATGGATGCCTTTTTATATCCTGGCGCTGTTGCGCAGCCTTCATCTGGCGCGGTCAGGACGCCCCTGGCTGCAGGCGGCGCTATGGGCCGGCCTCTTTCTGATCCTCGCCGGTCTGTGCGACTGGTATTTTGTGCTCTATCTCTTTCTCTTTACGGCGGTCGCTGTGCTGTGGCAGTGGCTGACGCCGCCGGGACGCCCCACCTTGCGGCGATTGTTCATTGCGCTGGCGCCGCCGGCGGTCGCCGGCCTGCTCTTTGCGCTGGGGTTGAGCTTCTGGCTGATCCCAATGATGGCCGAGGCCATGCAGTTTCGCTTCATGGTACGCCCTGTGTCCGACCTTTATATCCTCAGCGCCAGTGTAATGGATTTTTTGATCCCCAATCGACTGCACACGCTCTTCCGTCCGGAGAGCTTCGCCTGGCCCGGCAACCAGATTGCGCCGGTCAGCGAGCGGACGATCGCCATCGGCTACACAGCGCTGGCGTTGGCTGTCACTGCATTGGCCCTGAAGATGCGCAAGGCGGTTTTTTGGGGCGTGATGGCGTTTTTCTTCTTTATGTTGGCGTTGGGGCCGCACATTCATCTGGGCGACATCACGTGGGAAAAGATTCCCGAGGCCGTCTTGCGCGGTGAAGAGTTGACGAGCTGGACGCCATATGGTGCGCTGAATCGGTGGATTCCTTTCATGCGTATCAGTCGTAGCGTAAGCCGCTTTGCCGTGATGGTGCAGCTTTGTGTTGCAGTGCTTGCCGGTTTGGGGCTGTGGCGATTGTTGTCCAGAATGCGGAAGCCGGCTTCACGGTATGGCGTTGGTTCGCTGCTCATTGCGGCAGTGCTTTTTGAATATTGGGTGGCTCCGTATCCACTCAGCCCACCCGACACGCCGGCCTGGTATCACGATCTCGCCGCCGATCCGGACCCGCGCGCGGTGCTCAATCTGCCGATGAATTATGACCGTCCCGGCTATCTGCTCTATCAGACGGTGCACAATAAGCCGCTTACCGTTGCCTACATCAGCCGCGACGACCCGCGCACGTTGACCGAGCGCACGCCGGTGCTGCAACACTTTCGCCACCTCGGTCCGGATATCATCGAGGTTGACCCGGTTGCAGTGGCGCAAACGGTGTTCACCGATCTGGGGATCGGAGCAGTGGTGCTGGACCGCTATAAGATGCCGGGCGGCAAGGAGCGCGCCTACACCGAGGCGTTGGCGGCGGCCATCTTCGAGGGGCAGGCGCCTGTCTATGAGGATGAGCGCATCACGGCCTACAAAATCTCTCCAACCATCCATCCGACTCCTTACCTGATGCTCGGCGCGCTCGACTGGGGCGCGCTGCAAACGGAAGGCGCACTCCGCTTTCGCTCCTTGCAGGGGCCTCGCGCCGAGATCATCGTGCAACATCCGCCGTCTGTAGGGGCGATAACGCTTCGCTACCGCAGCCACACAGCGACGATGCTTGCGATCGTCGTTGCCGGCGACGCCACAGTGTTGGCTTCGCACACAGGGACGACGGGCGAGGTGCGCGTCGATCTAGCGGAGGCGCTGCGCATCGCACACATGCATAACCTGCCGACCCATCCGCTTGCGCTGCGCATTCAGGTCAACGGAGAGGCGCCGGTGCAGGTGGTTGGGATCGCATTGGAGGAATAGTACGCAGATTGAGGACTAGCCGTTCCCGACGCGCAGCAGCCGCCACTCCCCGAACCTGTCCAGAAGTGCACCGATGCGGTCGTGACGCGTCTGCAGGCGGGCGTCGGCGACGGGCACCTCCCCGATCAGCTCGTCGATCATCTGGTCTGATGGGCAGTAGATTTCGACGCGTGCGGTGGCGGGATCGACGCCGCTTTCCTCGAGGCGGCCGAGGAGAGCGCGCACAGCTTTCTCTAGGGTGTCGTAGAGCGCCTGGGCAGGCGTCGGTTGACCGGTGAAACGCACCTGAACCGTCTGCGGCGCATCGCCCGGCCAATGCAAGAGATACTCCGTGTTGATGGCTTCACCGCTCTTCAGCGTCAAGCCGCGCAGCACAACCGTGATCGGCTGCTCCGGCGCCTGACCCGGCAACGGCTGCATCTGGTGAGGGGCGGCCTCGGTGGACACACGCGTCGGCGGACCAAGCACGGCATGGCCACGAATTATAGGCTCTTTCGCCGATCGTCGTTCCGCATGAGCCGGTGTTTGTGCAGCGGAGGATGGAGTTGTGCCGAGGGAGGTTGACGATGCGCTCTTGCTCTGCGGTGCGCTGCGAAATTGTGCAAGGCCGGCGGCACCTAATGCCGGCGCCACAAGCAGGCGACGCCGGTCGGTGTGTAGTGCCTCGGGCTGGAGTAATCCGCTGACCAAAAGCCTACGCATTAACGCGCGTCGCTGCGCAGGCGTGAACCGTCGGATCAGTTCTACGACCTCTTCAATCGTGACCGGAGCAAGGTTGGACGCGCGCATACTCAGCGAATTGCTTCAGCCTCTCGTTTCTGGCGTTGTTCGGCGCGCGCCTTTTCCCACAGAAAATGCAGGTTATTGAGGTGGAACTGTTGCACCAATCCGCCCAGCGGAATGCGGCTATGGCCAAACTGTTCGATGTCATAAGCCGCCAGATCGTGTTTGGTGGCTCCTTCCGCCATCAGTCGTCGGACCAGCTCCTGAATTTCGTTCAGATAGCGCACGGCTGCATCGATGCTGCCGGTGACCTCTCCCCGTAGCAGAATGTCGCCGTGGCCCTGGACAATGCATTCCAGGTTGAAGTCGTGCAGGTTGAGCAGCGAGCGTTTGTACGCCTCGATGTCGGAAAATGGCGTGGCGATCACCGGCACCGGCATCATCAGGTCGCTGGCGAAAAGCACTTTGTCCTCGCGCACATGAACGACGCAGGTGTCCGGGCTTGGCCCTGGGCTGTGCAAGAGATGAATGGTTTTGCCGCCCAACCGAATGATCATCCCTTCGCTAAAGACGAGTTTCGGAAAGCGAATGGAGACCTGGCGCAGCTCCGGCGTGTGCTCTTTGGCCTCCTCAAGCGCCCGCACGCCGTACTCTTTCAACATTTGCAGACAGGTCTCGTGCGCTATCAGTTCCGCCTCGGGGAAAAGATAAGAGCCGTAGACATGATCGGCGTGGCTGATGGTGTTGATCACATATTTGATGCCCTGTGGGCAGACGCGTCGCGCAAACTCAATAATCTGGCGTGTTTCCGAAGGAAAGGGCAATGTGTCGATGAGCACGCCGCCTTCTGGTGTGACGACCAGGCCTGCATTTACTTCCAGATATAACCGGCTTGTAAAGACCCAGGTGTCGTCGGCGACGCGTGTGCGAATGATGTTCACAGGCTCCTACCTTCTGAGTCAACAGCTCCTTTGTGTCGAACCGGCGCCACGATCCTTAAAAATATTTTTATACTATAGCATGGAGCTGCTCTCTCGTCAAAAGAATTGACATAAAATTTTGACTCTAAAATTTTTGCTCTCAAAGCAAACGCCACCCTTTGCGGGGTGGCGTTGATGACCATGAACTCCGCGGAGCCGTGTGATCCAGTGGGTACGAACCTGCATACGCAGGTGGGTGCTGACTGGGCGCTTCCGTCTTGCCGGCCGGCTACCACTTCCACGCCTCTTGGTCATGCTCCCTTTTGTGAGGTGTTGGCTCGCCCCGTGTGCTGGATCATCACGCGAACCGCAGAGTCAACCATAGTATACCACGAACGGCGGCGCAAGCAAAAAGACTCTTTGCGCCTGCCAAGGTGTTTTTTCTCTTCTGCATCGCAGGCCGGTGGGCATGGGAAGCCGGGCAGAGCCGACTTGCGGCGTCGCACCGGCGACTTGGCGCGCTTGGAGATGATCGAGGTCCTATCCCTGATTCGCCTACGCGCGTTCCGAGCGTTTCGGCGGAATCACGGCGATATGCAGCTCGGCCAGTTGCTCCTCACTCACCGGGCAGGGGGATTCGAGCATCAGATCGACGCCGGCCGAAGTCTTCGGAAAGGCGATCACATCGCGAATGCTGGTGGCCTCGGCGAAAAGCGCCGCCAGGCGGTCGATACCGAGCGCGATCCCTCCATGGGGCGGCGCGCCATATTGAAAGGCCTCCAGCAAGTGGCCGAATTGGCTCTCCATCTGCTCTCGGCTCAGCCCCAGCCTGGCGAAGAGCCGGTCTTGCAGGTCGCTGCGATGGATGCGGATGCTGCCGCCGCCGATCTCCCAGCCGTTCAACACGACATCGTAGGCCTTGGCAAGGACGCTGCCCGGGTCGCTTTCCAGTTTGTTCCAGTCTTCGTCGCGGGCGCTGGTAAACGGATGATGCACGGCCTGCCATCGCTGCTCTTCTTCGTTGTATTCCAACAGCGGGAAGTCCACGACCCAACAGTACGCAAGCAGATTGGGGTCCATCAATCCGGCGCGGCGGCCAATTTCCAGGCGCAAATTGGCGAGGCTCTGGTTGACGACTGCTGTCTGATCTGCCACGATCAGGATCAAATCTCCGACCTGAGCGCCGCTGCGTGCGATGATCGTCTGGATTTCTTGAGAGGAGAGGAATTTCGCTGCCTGGCTGCGCAGGCTCGTCGGCGCATAATTTCCCGCTGCGTCCGGCGCCTCGGCCACGCCGATCCACACCAGACCTTTGGCGCCGTAATGTTTGACGAAATCGGTCAATTCGTCGATCTCGCGGCGGGAGAGCGCGTTGCCGCCCGGATAGACGACGCCTTTCACCGCGCCGCCGGCTTCGACGGCGTTTTTGAAGACGCCAAACTCGCTAAAGCCGGCCAGATCGGTGATATTGAACAACGGTTGTCCAAAGCGAAGGTCGGGACGATCGATACCGTAGCGCTCCATGGCCTCCGCATAGGAGATGACCGGGAAGGGCGTCTGCAGGATGCGTTTGTGGGGCAGCAGCGTGCGGCTCAGCTCGATCAACATCTCCTCGATGATGGCGCGCACATCGGTGGCGTCGACAAAGCTCATCTCCAGGTCGAGCTGCGTGAATTCAGGCTGGCGGTCGGCGCGCAGGTCTTCGTCGCGGAAGCAGCGGGCGATTTGAAAATAGCGTTCGATCCCTGCCACCATCAGCAGCTGTTTGAGCTGCTGCGGGCTTTGCGGCAGGGCATAGAATTTCCCCGGCTGCAGGCGACTCGGCACGATGAAGTCTCGGGCTCCTTCCGGCGTGCTTTTGAGCAGGATCGGGGTCTCGATCTCCAAAAATTCTCGATTGGAGAAAAATTCGCGAATAAAGCGAACCATCTGATGACGCAGCACAAGGTTTTGCGTCATGCGCGGCCGGCGCAGGTCGAGATAGCGGTACTTCAAACGCAGCATCTCATCCACATCGTCTGCGGCGCCGGCGATCAGGAAGGGGGGCGTCTTGGCGCTGTTGAGGATCGTCACCTCTTCGGCCAGCACTTCGATGTCGCCTGTGCTCAAGTTGGGGTTGCGCAGCCCTTCCGGGCGCGCCGCTACCCGTCCTTTGACCTGCAGCACATATTCGCTGCGTGCTTGCGTCGCCGTCTGATGGGCAAGGGGCGCCTGCTCGGAGTCGATGGTCACCTGGGTGACGCCGAAGCGGTCGCGCAGATCGATAAAAATCAATCCGCCGTGGTCGCGGCGGCGATTGACCCACCCCGCCAGCGTGACGACCTTGCCCACATGGCCGAGATTGAGTTCGCCACAGGTATGTGTTTTCAACATAACCCGATTCCTGTCTGCTGTGCTTTCATTACGATTCATTGCAGTAGAATAAACTGCAGCCAATTTTTGTTTTCAATTCACCGGTTTTTTATTGTAGACAATCAGTGGCTCATTGTATCTTCCCATTGCATCGCGGTCAATTTGGTCGGGTGAGAATTGCACTTCCAGAAATCCGGTAAAAGCCGATTTGGGGGCTGGTTTCCCGGCTGCGATTCATGTATACTGCTGCAAACCGTTCCACAAAACGCACTTCATGAGATCTACAAGGTTGGAAGAGCGCCTTCACTCCTGTTCAGGCGCTCGAGGGAGCACGGAGAACAGCCATATGGTCGAAAGAGCAATGCGCACGCCAATGTCCAGCGTAGACAAAGCCTGGTTTGAAATGGATAGCGCCACCAACCTCATGATTATCAACGGGCTGATGTGGTTCGATGGCAAGATCGACTATGAACTTTTCACCGAAATTTTGGAGCGTCGCTTCATCCGGCGATACGAGCGCTTTCGGCAGCGTGTTGTCACCGGCGCCGATGGGCGCCTTTACTGGGAAACCGACTTGCACTTCGATCTACGCGGTCATGTGCGACGCATTGCTCTGCCGGAGCCGCGCACGCCGGAATGTCTGCAAGCGTTGATCAGCAGCATGATCAATGAACCGCTCGATCGTCGCAAACCGCTCTGGCGTTTCTTTCTCATCGAAGATGTAGACGGCGGCTCGGTGCTGTTCGGCCGCATCCACCACTGTATCGGCGATGGGATCGCATTGATCCGCGTACTGCTCGACATGACCTCCGACACCCTGGAGGATTCGATGCGCATCGACATCGGCGGCGTCGAGCGCATGCGTCCGCGCAAATCGCTGAGCCCGGTGGAGGCGATGGCGCACAGAGCGCGCTCGCTGGCGCGCCGATCGATCGATGTCGGCAAAACGCTGGTCAGTCAGGCGTTGTTGACAATCGAAGATCCCAAACATCCGGTGGAGCTCGCTCGTTCCTTGGGAGTGATCTCCGCCGCCGGCGCAGCCATCCTGACCAAGCTGCTTATTTTGCCGCCTGACCGTAAAACCGTTTTCAAAGGCGAGCTGGGCGCGATCAAGCGCGTCGTATGGTCGCGGCCTCTCGATCTGATGCGCATCAAAACGATCGGTCGCGCGTTTGACGCCACGGTCAACGATGTGCTCGTCTCTGCAGTGGCAGGAGCGCTGCGCGACTATATGCTCCAGGTTGGAGATAACCCGGACGCCGGCGACATCAATGCCATGGTGCCGGTCAACCTGCGTCCTCTCGAGCAAGCGACCGAACTGGGCAATCGCTTTGCGCTGGTCTATTTGCCGTTGCCGATCAGCCTGTCCGATCCTGTAGCGCGCCTGCGAGCAGCCAAACATCGCATGGATGTCCTCAAACAGTCGCCCGAACCGTTTCTGGTCTATCAGATCCTCGGCGTCATCGGCGGCCTGCCGGGCGATATTGCCAAGCAGGCGACGTTGTGGTTTTCATCGAAGGCATCCGTGGTGCTGACCAATGTCCCCGGCCCTCGTCAGCAGATCTATTTCGCCGGTCAACCCTTGCGCAAGCTGATGTTTTGGGTGCCCCAAGCGGGAGAGATCAGCATGGGAGTCAGCATCATCAGTTATAATGGCGAGGTGATGTTGGGTCTCATGGTCGATGAAAAGCTGGTTCCCGAGCCGCCCGCAATTATGGAGCACTTTGAACGCCAATTTGAACTGCTGGCGCGACGGGTGAATGACAAGGCGGCGCATCGTGATGCCGCTTCGATCCCGATCGTGGTGGAGAAGCCGGATGATCCAGATGTGCAGGGTGAGGCGTAAACCGACGAAATGCAATATGTCGCACCTTGGCCGAACGACGCTATGCGCCGGCTAGAGTTTCTTTCGTCAATCAGATCGACGGCGCGGCGAGAACGCGCTGCCTTCTTGCTCTACCGTAGTCTCTCACCTCTCCTCTGGGGCGTCGCCCTAACGATTGCAATGACGATTGCAATAATGACGTCGTGTTCTGTTTTTGCGCAAACCATGGACGCACCCCCCGCGCCTCCCACCGTGGACTCTCCTATCCGACCGGCTCCAACGGAGATGGAGACGACGGAGGGGACGGTCCCCGAAATGGGATCGACCTTCACCCCGGATCGGGCGTCGGTGGTGTTGCAGACTTCTCCGTTACATATCGTCTCTGGCGATGAAACGTTCCACACGGGGCTTGCACAATGGTGGCTATTGGTCGTAGCGCTGATGGTGTTCGCCGGCGCCTTCGTGATGGTGAAGGCGCGGCGCAACGAGGAGCCATAAGGGCGACCGGCTGCCGGGAAGCGACCGCAAAAGGCGCCGCTCTTCAATCCGGAACTTGCTCTTAGGCGCCTCTGGCACCATCACCCTCTTTTTTCCATAAAACCTGATTTGTAAATTGTGCGCCGCAATTTGATCGGAAGCGATGTTGCGCGCTACAATATGCTTTATGCCTTTGACCTTGCATGCTGCATGGCTCCCACTGCGGGAGCCATGGTTTGACGGAAATCTATTTATCTGGGCGGAGTCGCTCGAATTTCAAAAATATCCTCGTCCAGAGGCGGCTGACGTCTTGAACGGCGGAGCGCCGACCAGACAACGGGCTTCGAAAATTCCTTCGCACCCGGGTCAACTTGCGATCAACCGGTTGCGCGTTCTGATTGCCGAGGAGGCGCCCCACCTGCCCGTTCAATCCATGCAACCGACCAGCGTCAATGTCTGGCTGCCTAGCCGCGATGGCGCGCCGCTGGCAAGACGCAGTATTCTTCAGGAGAACGACACAGGCCAGAAGATGAACGGCGCGGTTGCGCTCGGCAACTGGCAGGTGACCGGCCTGACGATGGGTGCCTTTGACGCCCTGCGCTTCTTAAGCCAGACGCGGCGTTCTGGCGCCTCGACTTCGGGGGGAGGCCGGAGCGTCGTCCGTCTGCGCTTTGGCAACGATATTCTGTATTGGAGCAACGCCGCAAAATTTGCCCTCGAGCTGCTCATCGGGCAGCACTATGTCCCGGCGCTGCGTCGCGGCGATGGCGCAGCGTTGTTTGCCATCTGGCAACCGGTCTTGTTGGACGACCGTCTGCGCCGGCGCTTTGCGGCGCTGGTTGAGACCATGCCGCCGGTCTGTCGCGCCTACAACCTTGCGTCCGTCCATGATGCGCCATCTCCCTATCAACTGACGGAGCACTTTGTCGCCGCCATGGTGGATGTCGCCGTCCGTACCTGGAGCAACGGCGGCGCGTTCAGCGCCGAGACCCCTGTCCTTCAGTGGATTGGGCGACTGCACTCCAAAGAACGGCGTCTTGCGTTGCCGCCTCAGCCGACCTTTCAGTTCATTCAAGAGTGGCAAACGTGGATCGAGCAGCTTCATGTGACCAGCGATGCAAATTTCCGCATCACCTTCGAGCTGGTGGAGCCCGACCAACCCGGGTACTCGGCGGGCTATACGGGGGCCATCAACGGCCAGGCGCCGAAAGTGGAGCCGGAGCTTGCAAACTGGACGCTGCGCTATTACCTCCAGGCGCGCGACGACTTGCGCCTTTTGATTCCGGCGGAGCAAGTGTGGGCGGCGCACAACGGCATTTTGCGTTTTGGCTCTCGCCGCGTCGATCGTCCGCAGGAGCGTTTGCTGGCCGGCCTCGGTGCAGCGAGCAGACTCTTCGCTCCCATTGAACGCAGCCTGCGCTCACCGCGACCCACGCACGCAGAGTTGACGCCCGTAGAAGCTCATCAGTTCCTGCGCGAAGCCGCGCCTTTATTGGAGAATAACGGCTTTGGCGTGCTTACGCCTGAATGGTGGAACACGCGCCAGCGCATGCGGCTTGGGCTGCGGCTTCGCCTAACAGTGGAAGAGGATGCGCTGTGGCGCAGCGAGGACGACAAGGGCTTTGATATCCCGGTGGGTCGGGCGCAGCAGATGCCCGTTCGCTTTTCTTGGGAGCTTACGCTCGGCGCCGAACGCGTCAGCCAGGCTGATTTTGAAGCATTGGCGCGGCGCAACGTGCCTCTTTTGAAATTGCATGGCCGCTGGATTGAACTTGATCCGCGCCAGGTGGAAGTGGCCAAGAAGTTCCTTTCCGAACGACCCGCCTCCGGACAGATGTCGCTCTTGCAGGCGATTCGAATGGCGCAGGCCTATTTGGATCAGGAAGCGGAAGCGAACGGCAAGTTGGGGTCATGGATTGAAGCCGAAGTCGATCTTGCCCCAGGGGCGGAAGACGACGCAGCCCTACCGTTGGAAGCGGTTGACGTCGACGGCTGGCTGCAACTCGTCCTCGAGCACTTGCGCACGCAAAAGCAAGTACTCGAGCTGGCCGAGCCTCCGGGATTTGCGGGCGAGCTGCGACGCTATCAACGACGCGGCGTCGGCTGGCTCGTCTACCTGCGACGCCTGGGTTTGGGCGCCTGTCTCGCCGACGACATGGGGTTAGGCAAGACCGTGCAGGCGATTGCAATGCTTCTGCACGAGCGAACCAACGGCGACTCGTCGGAGCCGTCGCCTCCCGCACTGTTGGTTTGCCCCACCAGTGTGATCGCCAACTGGCGACGCGAAGTGGAGCGGTTTGCGCCGAGCTTGCGGGTGATGGTGCATCATGGCGGCGGGCGACTCGGCGGCGCTGAATTTCTGGCGGCGGTCGCGCAAAGCGATCTGGTCATCACCAGCTACGGCACGGTGCGTCGCGACCTCGACCTCTTGCAACAGTGCACATGGAGCGACCTGATCCTGGACGAGGCCCAGAACATCAAAAATCCCGGCGCCAAACAGTCTCAGGCAGTGCGCCAAATTTCCGCCTACAATCGCGTCGCCCTAACCGGGACGCCGGTGGAAAACCATTTGACCGAGCTGTGGAGCGTGCTGGAATTCTTGAACCCCGGCTATCTAGGCAGTCACGAACAGTTTCGTCGCCGCTTCGTCATTCCCGTGGAGCGCTACAACGACGAAGCACGCGCACAGGAGCTGCGGCGGCTGGTACAACCCTTCCTGCTGCGTCGTCTGAAATCCGACCCGACGATCATCTCGGATTTGCCCGAGAAGAATGAGATGGTCGTCTACTGTTCGCTCACCGGCGAGCAGGCTGCGCTCTATGAGACCACCGTGCAGGAAGCGCTGGAGAAGCTCGACCACGCCGACGGTATCCAGCGTCGGGGATTGGTGCTGGGCTTGCTGACACGGCTCAAACAGATCTGCAACCATCCGGCGCAGTTCTTGAAACAAGAAGGCCCGCTACGCAACCGCAGCGGCAAATTGGAACGCCTCGCCGAAATGTTGGAGGAAGCGCTCTCCGTCGGCGATCATGCCTTGATCTTCACCCAATTTGTGGAGATGGGAGAGCTCTTGCAGCGTCATCTGAGCGAACGCTTGCGCACCGAAGTTCTCTTTCTACACGGAGGGACGCCGGCGATGCAGCGTAGCCGCATGGTCGAAGCTTTTCAGCGCGACGACGGTCCGCCGATCTTTGTGTTGAGCCTGCGCGCAGGCGGCTTTGGCCTCAACCTGACGCGCGCCAATCATGTCTTTCATTTCGACCGCTGGTGGAACCCGGCCGTGGAGAACCAAGCGACCGACCGCGCCTTTCGCATCGGCCAGCGGCGCAACGTGCAGGTGCACAAATTCGTCGTGGCAGGCACGCTGGAAGAGCGCATCAACGCTATCCTGGAAACCAAACAGTCGCTGGCGGAAACGATCGTGGGCAGCGGCGAGGCGTGGCTCACCGAGTTGAACACCGAAGAATTGCGCGAAATTTTGATGCTGCGACGCGAAACGTTGGACGATTGAGCCAACCCAAGAAAAGGGAAGAACTAACATGGCTGCAGCCGTTCATTCTGCGCCAAACGGCCCATCCATCAACGCCTGGTGGTCGCAACGTTGGGCGAAATTTATGCACCAGGTCCATGCCGCCGCCGATCCGGCGCTCCTGCGCAGTTTGCGCGTGAAACGCCTGGAAGTTCGTCCCGGCCTGATCCAAGCGCAAGTCGTCGATCGCGACAACGGCTCGATTCAAGTGGAAGTGCGCCTTCCGCTGCTCACCGACGCGCAGTGGAACGCCGTGATCGACGCCCTGGCGGGGCAGGCGATCTTTGCTGCTCAGCTTTTGGCCGGCGTCATCCCTGCAGAAATTGAGCAGGTTTTTGTGGAGGCCGGAGGCTGGCTGCTTCCTCCGGATGGCGGCGAAATCGAGCAACGGTGCACTCCTGCACAGGATACATCGCGCGCCTTGAGCGCCGTCTATCGTCAGTTAGGAGAAATGGTGGCGGAAGATCCCTGGCTGTTGCTGCAGCTGCGCGGCCGCAATCGCCAGCAAGTGCTCGACGCCCTTCAAGAAAGGCGCAACCACGCCCTGCAAGAGTTCGGCGTTCACTCCGCCTCTGGGTCCGAAGGCGCCGGTCTTTATGAGCAGGGCGCCTTTTATCTGCCGACCGTCTCCGATCGAGCCCAGGATGTGAAAAACACCTTTGCGCTCGAGGCCTCCATCTCCGACTTTTGGGGACGTCGCAAGATGTTAGAGGACGTTCATCACCATCTCGTGCGACCAACGGCAGAGTTGGCCTTGTTGCGTCGCCTTGGCCCCATCTCCTCCGGTGCAGATGCAATGAAAGCCTATCAGCAGCTCCAAGAGCTGTATCATCGCGTGACGCTGCGCGCCTGGGAGATGGCTTTCTCGCCAGACGACGATGAATTCAGCGCAGGCGAGGGGGAGGAAAGCGAGGCGGGCGAATAGACCTCCGTTGCTTGTGGAAGACCCGGACGGAAGAGTCGGAGGGCCGTTGCGCTCAAGAATTTGTCTTTCCGGGGTGGGCATGATATGATTGCCTCGAAAATTGGATTCCGATGAAACGATGACGGAGACCAAGGCCTCCCCTTCCGCCGTTCAGAGAGCTGCCGGCAGGTGCAAGGCAGTCGGCGTGGGAAGGTCAGCACCTCCCGAGTTTTCGGCAGGAAATGGCCGAACGGCTTCCTCCGTTATGGGGCAATGAGGCGGCATTGCGCTCAGCGCTGGCCGTGAAATCAGGTGGCACCACGAGTCCCTTCGTCCTGAGTTGGCGAAGGGTTTTTTTATTCTGAATGAATCATTAGGAGGAGAGTATGCTTGACATCCGCTGGATGCGAGAAAATCGAGAAGCGTTGGCGGAAGCGATGCGCAAGCTCAACGCCGAAGACGCGCCGTGGGAAGAGGCGCTGAATCTAGATCAACGGCGGCGCCAGTTATTGGCGCGTGTGGAGGCGTTGCGCGCGGAGCTGAACAGCGGCTCGAAAGAAGTTGGCAGGCTGTTTCGGGAAAAACGCCAAGAGGAGGCGAACGCACTCAAGCAGCGCATGAGCGCCATTGGGGTCGAGATTGAACAACTGGACGCCGAATTGCGCGCAGTGGAGAAGGCCTTTGAAGACGCCATGCTGCGCATCCCGAACATTCCCGAGCCTGATGTGCCGGTAGCGCCCGACGAGAGCGGCAACGTAGTTGTCAAAGAATGGGGTGAGAAGCCGGTCTTTGATTTTACGCCGCTGCCACACTGGGAGCTAGGCCCCCGCTTGGGCGTCATTGACTTTGAACGAGGCGTAAAGCTGTCGGGGGCGCGTTTCTATTTGTTGCAAGGCATGGGCGCCCGCCTGCAGCGAGCGCTGATCAACTGGTTTCTCGACGTGCATATCAACGAACACGGGTATGAAGAAGTCTACCCGCCGTTCATGGTGCGCAGCGAGTGTATGATCGGCACCGGCAACCTCCCCAAATTTGGCGATGCGCTCTACCGTGACGCCGAGGAGGATCTCTGGTTCATCCCTACGGCGGAAGTGCCTCTGACGAACATCTTTCGCGACGAGATCATCGAACCGGGGCGACTGCCGATCTACTACGTCGCCGACACCCCCTGCTTCCGGCGCGAGAAGGTCTCCGCCGGTAAAGATGTGCGCGGAATCAAGCGCGTTCATCAGTTCCAGAAGGTCGAAATGGTCAAGTTCGTGGAGCCGGGCACAGGGCGCGCGGAACTCGAGTCCTTGACGCGCAACGCAGAAGAGCTCTGTGAACGACTGGGCCTGCCCTACCGCCGCGTCGCCATCGCCACCGGTGATCTCTCTTTTGTGGCGGCCATCAAATATGACATCGAAGTGTGGGCTGCAGGTTCTCAGGAATGGCTGGAATGTAGCTCCTGTTCCTTCTTCCGAGATTTTCAGGCGCGTCGCGCCAATATTCGCTATCGTAAAGCAGAAGGCGCCAAACCTGAATTCGTCCACACCCTCAACGGCTCTGGGTTGGCCCTGCCGCGCATCATCATTGCCATCCTCGAGAACTACCAACAGGCCGACGGCTCAGTCGTTGTGCCGGAGGTTCTGCGCCCTTACATGGGTGGGATGGAGCGGATCTCGCCTCCCTAAGGCGCCTTAAAGCTTCACGACAAGCGTCATACCTTGGTGACGCCACAAATGATGAGAATCTTCGAGCGCATCCTTGCTCTTCTGGTGTCTTTGCGTCTTGGCATCGAATCTGTTTTCACAACAGACGGCGATGCTGCCTGCACAAGAGGCATCGCCGTCTGTTTTCCATTGCCTGAAAAGCAGATTATTTGACACCTGTTGATGTTTTCAGTATACTTTGATTGTAGTCGTAAATATGAGCGTTGTTGTTTGTTCGACGCTCATGTTCGGCAGTGGAAGGGTCAGACCCACCTGGAGGGATGGCCGAGCGGTCTAAGGCGGTTGTCTTGAAAACAACTGTGGCGGCAACGCCACCGGGGGTTCGAATCCCTCTCCCTCCGCCTGAGCCGCAGCAAAGCAAAGGCGTGGGGAGGTCGCATAGCCCGGTCGAGTGCGCCCGCCTGCTAAGTGGGTAGGGGCGGTTTCGTCCCTCGAGGGTTCAAATCCCTCCCTCCCCGCTACAAAAGTTTCTTGTCGTCGAAAGACGATAAGAATGAGAAAGTACGAGACGAATATGTCCCCGTAGCTCAGTGGATGAGAGCGCTTGGTTGCGGTCCAAGAGGTCAGAGGTTCGAGTCCTCTCGGGGATGCCAACGAGAAGAAGGTGACCGTCAACAAGATGAGACGGTCACCTTCTTTTTCCCATTCTTTCTAGAATTTTCCATTTTCCCCACCTAATAAATTGTCGGCGCACCTTTATTTGTGATAAACTGAACATGGCTGCGCAGTCAGCTATTACCGTAAATGATATCTGAAATGGATTCACACCCATGCTTGGGGAGGTCTGCATGAACCCAGAGCGCGTGCGACGTCGCAGTTGGTTCGTCGTTTCTCTTTTTGTCGTCATTGTTGTCGCTGCGGCGTGCGCACCGGACGCCACGCAGCTGATTATTTCACCGCAACTCGGCGAACAGTTGGCCGCCCGAGAAGCCGGCAACATTGTCGCCGCCGCCACGCCTACTCCGCTGCCCCGGTTGGCAGATTTGACGCCTGAAGAGATTGTCGCCGGACTGCCGGAGGATTTTGCCGCTGCGCTGGCGGCTGCCAACCCGGCCAATGGAGAGCAAATCGCCCTGGTGCGCGGTTGCGTCGGCTGCCATTCACTCGACCCGAATGTAGCCTTAGCCGGCCCAACCTGGCATAACATAGGCGACACTGCGGTCAGTCGCGTGCGTGGGGAGAGTCCGGCGCTCTATTTGTATGAGAGCATTGTCAACCCGAACGCATTTGTGGTGCCGAACTATCCGGCCAATGTCATGCCGGCAAACTTTGGGGAACTTTTAAGCACCCAGGAGCTGGCCGACCTCGTCGCGTACCTCCTGTCTTTGTCGGGTCAGTAAGATTTTCTGCTGCGCATAGCGGTCGTTCGCCCTAGTAGAAAAGAAATATGAAGGT
The DNA here is from genome assembly GCA_025055055.1 of Caldilinea sp. GTDB lineage: Bacteria > Chloroflexota > Anaerolineae > Caldilineales > Caldilineaceae > Caldilinea. The sequence continues at coordinate 26,844 of JANWYX010000150.1, forward strand.
GGACAAAAGGAGCGGTGCCCCCGCTCCTTTTTGAGTTTTTCGATTGCCCCAAAACCGCCTTCTTGTGCTATAATCTCGACGATGGCACAAGAACGCATCACCCCGACTATCGCTGAGCGGCGTTGCCCCAACTGTGGGACGCGGGTGGCGCGCAACGCCGAAAGCTGCTTCATGTGCGGCTATGACCTGCGCAGTCAGGCGCGGGAGGGGCGGCGCGTATCGTGGATCGACGTTCTTCTCGTAGCTGCAGTGCTGGCCGTGCTGATTTTCTGGTGGCGTATCGGCGCAGGGTCTGTGCGCGAAGCGGAGCAGACCGACGTTGTTCAGGCCATCTTACCCACCAGCATCCCACTTTTGGAGGCGACCCCCACGCCGACGCCAACGGCAACGCCGCTTCCCACGCCGACGCCGGTCCCCATCGTGCAACAAGTCGTGCTGCTGCGCCATGTAGTGCAACGAGGCGAGACTTTGTTGTCGCTGGCCATCCAATATGATGTGTCGGTGGAAGATATCCAGCGCGCCAACAACCTGAGCAGTGAACTGATCCGTGCAGGAGACGAACTGGTGATTCCGGTGCTGCGTGACAGCGCCGCCGCCCAGTTGAGTGCAACCACCTCCAACTTCGAGTACATCGTGCAAGCAGGCGACACGCTCAGCACAATCGCCACCCGGTTCGGCAGCTCCGTCGAAAACCTGATGCGCGCCAACAATCTGGCGGCGGGTCAGTTTATTCGTCCGGGAGACGTGTTGGTCATTCCCGTCACAGGCGCTCCACCGGAAGCCTTTGCCGTAACGCCGGAGGCGACGCCCGCCGCACCTCAGAGCAGCAGCGGCGCAACGACGGCGACCGTCTACGCGCAGCCCCGCCTGATCGCTCCTTCGGAAGGCGCCGTGATCGCCCGCACCGATCCGGTGATTTTCCAGTGGACGACGGTCGATCTGCTCGCCGCCAACGAATGGTACGTCGTCCAAATCCTGCCCCGCAATTTGGCGGCGCGCACCTTGCCCACGGCGTGGACCAAACAGACGACCTATCGGCTCGAACCATCATTGGCGCCAGAAGAGGGCAAAACGGCGGATTACGCCTGGCTGGTTTCTGTGGTGCGCGTCGTGCGCACCGCCGATGGGCGCACCCTACTCGAGGCGGCCAGCCCGCCGAGCGCAGTGCGCACATTCAGCTGGAGATAATCAAGATGCATCCGCCGTCGCAGCGATGAGAGGGAAGGGAAAGCCAAACGTGACCGCCCGTCTCCATCACGTTGCCATTCCACGTCCGCCCGACACGGATGCAGTGGCCCGTTTGTTTTATGGCGATCTCCTCGGCCTGACGGAGATGATCCCGCCGACCGCTCTCGACCCTCTTCAGGTGATCTGGTTTCAACTCGATGGCGGGGGTGAGCTTCACCTTTTTGTCGAAGAGCCGATGGGACAGGATCGTTCAGGGCGCCACTTCTGTCTGGCCGTCGACGACGTGGAAAAGTTGCGCCAACGATTGGTCGAGGCAGGCGTGAGCGTCGTCGGCGACGCCCCGATTCCGGGCCGACCGCGCTATTTTGTGCGAGATCCTTTCGGCAACCTCATCGAGCTGACCACTATCGAAGCATGATCGGAGAGAAGCTGAAGGTGGAAGGCAAGGATGGAGCTCCTGTGTTCATCGGCCTTGACCTGGCCTGGAGCGAGCGCAATCGCACCGGCGCAGCCGTGATCCGTGACGGGACGCTGGTGGATGCGACCGGCGAGCTGACCGACGACGCTTCGATTGAAGCCTGGCTTGCGCAGCATCTCCATCCGTATGCGCCGGCGGTGATCGGCGTCGACGCTCCGTTGCGCGTTCCGAACGAATACGGGCGACGGCGGGCAGATCATGAGGTTTCATTGCAATGGGGGAAATTCGAGGCCGGCGCCTATCCCGCCAATCGACGTCTGCTGGCGCGCAATCGGCGGGTGCGTGGGGAGATGCTGGTGGAGTGGCTCAGCCGCCGGCATGGCTTCCTGGAAAGCGCGCCGATCCCTCACCGGGGAAAAGGCCGCTATATCTGCGAAGTTTTTCCGCATCCGGCACATGTGACCCTGTTCGCACTCCCGCGCACCTTGAAATACAAACGCAAACCCGGACGCACGCCGGCGATGATCGCGGCTGAGTTTACCCGCTATCAACAACTTCTGAGTACCCTGCAGGAGGCCGATCCACCGTTGCGAGGATTGGAGACGCTGGTCGCCCCTGACGCAGCACAGTTGCGAGGACGCAAGTTGCAGGCCCTGGAAGAAATGTTGGACGCCGTGACATGCGCCTACGTAGTATGGTTTGCGTGGTGTCGTGGACCTCGCTATCAGCGCATCTATGGCAGCGTAGCCGAGGGCCATATTCTGGTTCCTTCGTTGCAACCCGTGACTGAAAGCAAGGATGGACTCCCGTTTCAGATGGGATAAGGAGCAAAGCGGAATGACGCAATTTGCAAAGATCGCAAGAGTGGAGACACCATCGCCTCAAGCTGTTCCGCCTGATACGCTCAACGCTCGTATTGGCGTGCTGACGCGGCGCGAGGTCGAAGCCCGCATTTTGGCACCGGTGATCGAGGCACTGGGCGAAGCCTTTGGCCGTGAACAGGTCGTGGAAATCGTGCGCCGGACGATCATCAAAGTGGCGCAGGAGCAAGGCGCTCAGCTCGCCGCCGCAATGGGTGACAATTCTCTGGCTGCACTGGCAGAGTCGCTGCGTTTTTGGACGCAGGACAATGCGCTCGAGATCGAGGTGTTGGCGCAGGACGCGGAGCGCTTCGAGTTCAACGTGACGCGCTGTCGCTACGCCGAGCTCTACCGAGCGCTCGGCATCCCGGAGTTGGGGTCGGTGCTCTCCTGCAACCGGGATTGGGCGCTGATCCAGGGGTTCAACCCCGAGATTGAACTGACGCGTACGCAGACGATCATGCAAGGCGCGCCCTTCTGCGACTTTCGCTATCGCCGCTCGTCGCCACAACCCATCCACCTGGAGGAGTGATGCGCTCATTTCATTTGGCTCATACCTATTCGATCGTGGCCTGCGATCCTTCCTCCGGACAGCTCGGCGTGGCGGTGCAGTCCCACTACTTCGGAACCGGCGTCGTTGTGCCCTGGGTGCAGGCAGGTGTCGGCGCCGTGGCGACACAGTCGTTCGTGGACGTTTCGTATGGGCCGTTGGGGCTGGCGTTGAGGGCCGCCGGCAAAAGTGCATCGCAGGCGTTGGCCGGGCTGCTTGCCGCCGACCCGCAGTGGGAGCGCCGTCAGGTGGCGATGGTGGACATTCACGGCAACGTCGCCGCTCACACCGGCGCTCAATGCATTGCTTTCGCCGGTCATCGCATTGGCGAAGGTTATTCGGTCCAGGCCAACCTGATGGCGAAAGCAACGGTCTGGGATGCCATGGCCGCAGCCTATGAGCAGATGAAGGGCGACCTGGCCGAGCGTATGATGGCGGCGTTGGAAGCGGCGGAAAGCGAGGACGGAGATATTCGTGGGCAACAATCGGCTGCAATGGTGGTGGTCAACCTGCGACCTTCCGGCCCGTGGTGGGCGGATCGGCTTGTTGACCTGCGCGTCGACGATCATCCCGAACCGCTGGTCGAACTGAGACGGCTGCTTCGGGTGCGTCGGGCCTACGATGCATGGGATGCGGCCGAAGCCCTGCTTCAGGAGAGCGACGTGACGCCCGAGAAAATAGAAGCGGCGCAGAGACGATTCGCCGAAGCTCCCGATCTCATGCCGAACAATCCAGAGGGATTGTTTTGGTTCGCCTGCGCCCTGGCGAAGGTCGGGCAGGTGGATGCGGCGCTTCCCCTCCTCAGACAGGTCTACGAGGTACAGCCCATCTGGCGTGCGCTGTTGCCGCGCTTGGTGGACGCAGACCTTTTACCGCAGGATCCTGCGCTTTTGCAGCGCCTCATGGAAGCGCGCTGAAGCTCGGCCTCCATTTTTGAGAAAACCGGCGTTCGGTGCGGAACCTCCGTTGGTTGTGGGATGGATTGGCTAAGAATTACTCGCCTCGGAAAAGCGGCGCACGCTTCTGCAAGAACGCCATCACGCCTTCTTTGTGATCCTGCGTGGCAATGGCGAGCGCCTGAAGGTCGGCCTCGTAGTCGATGGCTGCCTCCAATGAGCTTTGCAGCGACGCGTTGAGCGCCTGTTTGGTCCAACCTAGCGCTTTGGTGGGACGTTGCGCCAGCGCCTGCGCCCACTCCATCGCCTTATGCATCAGGAAGGAGCCGGCCACGATTTGATTGCATAATCCGAGCTGCAGACAGCGCGGGGCGGAGATGCGTTCGGCCTCGATGCACAATTGCAGGGCGCGGCTGTAGCCCACCATACGCGCCATAAACCAGGTGGAGCCGGCGTCCGGCACCAGCCCGATGTTGGAGAAGGCCTGCAACAGATAGCCGTCCTCATCCATGATGCGCAGGTCGCACGCCAGCGCCACCGAGGCGCCGGCGCCCGCCGCACCGCCGTTAATGGCGCCGATGATGATCTTGGGCATGCTTGTCATGCGCAGGATCAGCGGTTTGTAATAGGTGGTGATTGCTTCCCGCACGTTGGAGGGATCGATCTCGCCGGTAAAGACACTCAAGTCTTGACCGGCGCTAAAGGTTGGGCCTTCGCCGGTCAAGACGATCATGCGCACGGCCGGGTCGTGTTCGGCGCGACGAAAGGCATCGTTCAGCTCGGTCAACATCTCCGGCGTGAAGGCGTTGCGCCGCTCCGGACGATTCATGCGAATTACAGCTACTGCGCCCTCGACTGCGTAGAGCACGGTTCTGGAATCGGTTGTCATCGTTCAATCCCCCCACACGTCTGCAAATTTTTCTTTTTCTTGAAGCTCGATCAGTGGGATCGGCGTCGAAAACGGGTAATCGCCGGTGAAACAGGCGTTGCAGTAGCCGTCCTCTGCTTTCAGGGCTCGCATCATGCCCGCGATGGACAGAAAAGCAAGCGAGTCGGCGCCGATATGCTCGCAGATCTCATCGATGCTCTTGTTGGCAGCGATCAGCTCATCTTGTGACGCCATATCCACGCCCATGAAACAGGGAAATTTGATCGGCGGACAGGCGACGCGCACATGCACCTCTTTGGCGCCGGCCTTGCGCAACATGCGCACCAGGGGGCCGGAGGTGTTGCCGCGCACGATCGAGTCATCGACCAGCACGACGCGCCGGCCCTTGAGATTCTCCGGCAGAGGGTTGAACTTCATCGCCACACCCACCTTGCGCAGCTCGTCGGAGGGCTGGATGAAAGTGCGACCGATATAGCGGCTCTTGATCAGCCCTTCGCTGTAGGGAATGCCGCTCTTCTGGGCGTAGCCGATGGCATGCGGCGTGCCGGAGTCGGGCACGGGCACGACGATGTCGGCTGCAGCGGGCGCCTCTTTGGCGAGTTGTCTGCCGAGCTTTTGTCGCGTTTGGTGGACGAGTCGGCCGTTGAAGAGGCTATCGGGGCGGGCGAAGTAAATCTGTTCGAAGGTGCAAAACGCCAGGCGTTGAGGCGGCGCGCCCTGAACGATTTCATATCCACCGGCGTCGATGCGCACGATTTCGCCCGGTTGAATCTCCGCCACCATGTCGGCGCCGATCGTAGCGAAGGCGCAGCTTTCCGACGCCAGCACGTGCCCGCCGCCCGGCAATCGTCCCAGCACGAGTGGACGCAAGCCCCAGGGGTCGCGTACGCCGTACACGGCGCTGCGCGTCAAGATGGTGAGGGCGTAGGCGCCCTCTGCACGCGCCATCATGGTGCGGATGCGCGCCATCCAGTCGCCGCCGGCGCCGGCCAGCATGTGCAGCAGCACTTCGCTGTCGCTGGAGGTGGAAAGGCCCACGCCGCGACTGAGCAGCTCGAGACGCAGCTGTGGCGCGTTGATAAGATTGCCGTTGTGCGCAATGGCGAGCGGCCCATCGAGCGTCTCGATCACGTAGGGCTGGGTGTTGCGCAGTTTGGGCGCACCCGTCGTCGAATAGCGCGTGTGGCCGATGGCGATATGCCCGCGCAAATAGCGCAGATTGTCTTCGTCAAACACCTGGGACACCAACCCCATGCCTTTGTGCACATGAGCGATGCGGCCGTCGCAGGTGACGATGCCCGCCGCCTCCTGCCCTCGGTGCTGGAGCGCATAGAGGCCAAAAAACGTATATCGCGCCGCTTCTAGCCCAGGGGCGAAGATGCCGAACACGCCGCATTCTTCATGCAATTTGTCTTCAGGAGCCATGCGACCTTCTCTCATTGACCACGTCAGCCCATTCGCTCAGGTTGGCTGTTTTTCTGGATTCATGGGCTGAATCTTTTTTCCACCAGCGCAGCGCGCGCGTTCAACACCCGCGCACGCGCTTCTTCTATTGTATCCGCCAATGCCGTCAAGTGTCCCATTTTGCGCCCTTTGCGCGGCTCTTTTTTGCCGTACAGGTGCAGCTTGACCCCGGGATCGGCGAGCGCCGCCGCCCAGTTTGGCTCTCCGCTGTTCCAGAGGTCCCCCAGCAAATTGGCCATGGCGGCGGGACGGAGCAGGTCGGTGGCCCCCAGCGGCAGCCCACAGACGGCGCGCGCCTGTTGCTCGAATTGGCCGGTGATCGACGCCTCGATAGTCAGGTGACCGGAATTATGGGGTCGCGGCGCCAGCTCGTTGATCAGCAGCCGTCCTCGGCGGTCGAGAAACATCTCGACGCAAAGCACCCCTACGACATCGAGCGCTTCCAGCACCGTGCGCGCCAGTTCGACCGCTTCGCAGGCCAGGCGAGGCTCGATGTGCGCCGGCGCAACGGAAAGGTCAAGGATGTGATTACGGTGAAGGTTTTCGATCACGCCCCAGTGGGCGAAAGCGCCGTCTAACCCGCGCGCGGCGACGACCGAAAGCTCGCGTTCAAAATCAACGAAGCCTTCAAGGATGGCCTCCTGTCGTCCGATAGCGTTCCACGCCGGCAACGCCTGTTCAGGGGCGTCGATGCGCATCTGACCTTTGCCGTCGTAGCCGAATGCAGCGGTCTTGAGAACGGCGGGCGCTCCGATCTGCTCCATAGCGCTTTGCAGCTCCTCCTCGGAGCGCACGGCGGCGAACGGCGTCACCGGTAGGCCGGCGCTATGCAGAAACTGTTTCTCGCGCAGGCGTTGCTGCGTCGTATGCAGGACATGCCCTCCCGGCCGCACCGGAACACCCTCTTCGGCGGCCACCTGTGCAACAGCGGCGGCGACGTTCTCGAACTCAAAAGTGACGACATCGACCTGTCGCACAAAATCGCGCACGGCGTCCAGGTCATCGTAGGGGGCGCAAACTTCGCGGTCGGCGACCTGTCCGGTGGGCGAATCACGGTCGGGCGAATAGGTGTGAATGCGATACCCCATGGCCCGTGCGGCCAGCGCCAGCATCCGCCCAAGCTGCCCGCTGCCGAAAACGCCGATGACGGCGGGAGGAAAGAGAACTGAAGACCGTTTCACTGCCGGCGATCTCCTCTCTGGAAACTCCTCTTTATGAAATAGACGTTATGCAGTTGATTCATCATCCCAAAAACTCCATGAACTTCAACAAAATATTCTGGCAACCTAGGTGGGTTCAGTTTTCATCGAGACGCCCTGGGCGGATCGGTGCGTTACGCCGGAGGCGATGAGCTGCGGGAACGGGCGTCTGGCGCAGCACCTAAGGCTCACAGGAGGTGTTTTTACTTTCCGGATCAGATACCGACCGGTCATTCGAGCGTTTCCTGCATCACCTGCTCTGCGCGCAGCCGGCGGAACTCGCGCAATTTTTCGCGCAATGCAGGCCGCGTGTTGGCCAGAATGGCGACGGCGAGCAGCGCCGCATTGACTGCGCCCGCTTTGCCGATGGCCATCGTCGCCACAGGCACGCCCGCCGGCATCTGCACGATGGAGAGCAAAGAATCCAGCCCGTTAAGCGCGCGGCTCTGGATGGGCACGCCGATCACCGGCAGTAGCGTGTGACCGGCGGTCATGCCGGGAAGGTGCGCTGCGCCGCCTGCGCCGGCGATGATCACCTCCAACCCACGCGTCTCGGCCTGCACCGCATATTCGACCATCCAGTCCGGCGTGCGGTGCGCAGAGACGACGCGACATTCATGCGGCACGCCGAATTCATGGAGCGTCTCCGAGGCGGCTTTCATCGTTTCCCAGTCGGACTTGCTGCCCATGATGATGCCCACCAGGGGACGAGACTCTGCGCTCATTTGTGTTCTTCCCTAACCTTCAAGTTGAGGCAGCTGCTTGCAGTTCACCTGCGCGCACGACGGCCTCGAGGATCTTATGGTAACCGGTGCAGCGACAGAAATTGCCTGTCAGCGCTTCGGCGGCTGCGGCAATATCGGGATGCGGTCGCTCTTCGAGCAATTTCGCTGCACTGACGAGAAAGCCAGGCGTACAGTAGCCGCATTGTACCCCTCCGCTCTCGATGAACGCCTGCTGCACAGGGTGAAGTTGTCCGCACACAGCCAATCCTTCCACCGTGAGGATTTCGCCGCCCCATGCGCGCTCCGCCGGCACCATGCACGCCATCACCGCCATGCCGTCGAGCGAGACCGTGCACGCGCCGCATTCGCCTTCGGCGCAGCCTTCCTTGACACCCACAAAGCCGACTGCGCGCAGGCTGTCGAGCAGCGTCATGCCGCCGGGCAACGCCACACTGCGGCCGTTGACAAGCGCCGTCCGTTCTTTGGCGTCGGCGCCTTCAGATCCTTTCCCATGGCGTCGCGTCACCGGCCAGACACCCTCCGTGTCTCCCCACAGCAGCACCGGTTGCTCCGGCCAGCCGGCGCGCGTTGCGCCGATCGCGATCTGACGCAACGCCCGAGCCGTCAGCGTCTCCACCATGGCGCGGCGATATTCGGCGCTGCTGCGGATGTCGTCGATTGGGGAAGCGGCTCGAATGGCGAGTCGAGCGGCTTCGGCGATGGTCTCTTCGTCGAGCGGTTTGCCGACCAGGAAGCTCTCCGCCGCCGAGGCGCGCACCACGACCGGGGCCACAGCGCCCAGCGCAATGGAGGCTCGGATCAACGGCGCGTCCCGGGCAGGTGTTTCTCTTTCTACGACTACCGCCACGTTGACGACGCTGATTGCCTGGGCGCGACGCAGACCCAACTTGATGAAGATGCCGTCGCAGCGTTCATTCAATGCCGGGAACGAGATGGCGGTGACCAGCTCATCCGGCGCCAGATCGACCTTGCGGAAACCGGTGATGAAGGCGTCGATCGGCAGGGTGCGCTCCCCGCGCTCCAGGCTGCACACGGTGATGCGGGCATCGAGCGCCAACAGCGGGGCAATCGTATCGTTGGCCGGGCTGGCCGTGATGACGTTGCCCACCACCGTGGCGCGGTTGCGAATCTGCGGCGCGCCGACCTCCCAGCAAGCGCGCGCCAGTGGGAAGGCCTTTTCGACGAGCAACGGACTGGCTACGCACTGATTGTGGGTGACGAGCGGGCCGAGCTGAATGACGTCGCCGTTTTCGACGATCGAGGCCAGCCCGGGAATGCGCGTCAGGTCGATCACGCCGGGCGGGCTGCCGTCGGGGCGCCGGCGCACCCCGCGCTCGATCTCCAACAGCAGATCGGTGGCGCCGGCAAGCGCGCGCGCGTCCTCGCCGTATTTGGCTTTCAGATAGAGCGCTTCTTCGAGCGTGCTAGGGGAATGATAGAAGGCGTACATGTTGCATTTCCACCGGTTCAAGAGAAAAGTGCAGTGACGTTCTGAAGCGACGTCCGTCGATGCGCATGGGTTCTTCGGCAGCGCAAGGTTGCGTCTCCTATCTGCGTTCGACGCGCCAGGTCATTTGTTGGAACGGCGCCGCCAGCAAGGCGGCGTGATACTCGGCCTCCGAAGCAAAGTGAGTCTGCGCCGTCACGCGGCCGACGACCGACACTGTGAACGCCTCGACGTTGAAGGGCCATGGATCGAAAGAAATGCATGCTTCGTCGTAAGTCATCACGAGCGTCGTCTCATCTCCTTCAAAATCGACCGGACAGTGATCGATTTCACGGCGATTCGCCCAAGGCATCAACACCTGCAGGCTGGCGACGTCGCCGAACTGCAACAGCCGTGTATTCGCCTCGATGCGCGCCGGCGTCAACCACTCGGCTGCCTCCGAGACCTCGCGCAGCGCAAAGCGCACATGCTCCGCCATGGCCTCTGCATCCTCGACGAAGCGCTGAATCGCCGTCCGTACCTTCTCATCCAATTCGCGTCCAGGAAACGCTCGATAGAGCAGGGCAGCATGCCGGGCAATCAGCAGCCCTGCGTAGGGGTGCTGGGCGCCGGCGCGAGCCACCCCGCGCCGCCAAAGTGCAACCTTGCCCAGTGGATCGTCATCATGTACGAAATCCATAGGGTAGCCATCGCTGCGCAACCGAGGCTGTTGCTCCCACTCCCACCACCCGTTGTCGTGCTGGCCGATCGCCAGCATCACGGCGTCATAGGGAGACGGTTGTGCAAATTCTCGGTTGCCCCAGTGGCGACAGAAGGCCTCCGCCATCATTGCGTGGGAGGTTTGATGGATGCAGAGTAGCCGGCCATCCCCCAGCTCGCGGACGATCATAATTCTTCTTCGCCCAGCATTTGGTAAATGAAAACGAAGAGCCCAATGGCGACGCCGAGCAACAAACTGCAGAATGCTGCGGGCCAGCCTAGGCGCAGTGCACGCGCAACAACAAAATGGCCGACGCACAGGCCAAGAGCGCCCGCCGCCACCTCGGCAGGCACCGGCGCTTCAGCGCCCGGCGTGAAATGGACGGCCCTCTGCATCTTGTCGATCTGCGCCTCGGCTTGGTCGCCGGCCCAACGCAGATAAAAGGGCAAGGCCAGTGCGGTTAACGCAGCGCTGAGCAACGTGCGTAAAAACGCCCCCATACTCTATCACCCCTGCCCCTCACCCTTGCAAAATGCGCGTAATCTGCTCCAGATGCAATGCATCGTGTAGCCCCACCTGCATCAAGGCGTCGTCCATCGTGAAGCGACCTCGTTCGGGATGTATTGCAGAACGTCGCCACTGCGCCTCGTTGAAAGACTCAAACAGGGCGACGAACTCCTGACGCGAGGCGTGCAGCTCGGCCAGCGCTGTGCGCAAATCTTGCTCGTTGTAACGAAATTCGATCGCCATTCGCTCGTGGTCGTACGCCTGAAGCTTCGGCTCCTCTTCCCGCAGCATTCGGCGCACGCGGCTTTGAAAAATGCGGTCGAAGTCGCGCAGATGACAGACTACTTCCAAAATCGTCCAGCCCTGCTCGCCATCCGCCGGGTCGCGACGCGTCGTCGCAATCTCTTGGCTCACGCCGACGAGCATAAATTCAAGGATGGCCAAAGTGTGCCGCATCAGTCGAATATGGCCGGCGCGTGTGCGGACGACGTCACAGTCGAGGCTCATTGCAACACCCTTCCACGGATATGAAAACTGTTTTCATCATTTTACTCCCAACTCAACGCTGACGAGAAACGGAGTCGATGATATAATCGGTCAGCCGGTCGATTTGGATGGCAACGCAAGGAGGATGGCATGGCGACGACGACAGCCGTTTTGGAACGCAAGCAAGAGAGCCTGCTGGCGCCGACTCGTTTTTGGGAAGTCGACGCCTTGCGCGGGGTTGCGATCATCACTATGATCGTCTACCACACGTTGTGGGATCTTTGGTATTGGCGTGTGTTGCCCGACATCGTGCTGTGGGACGGTTTTTGGAAATACTGGCAACGTTTCACCGCCGGCACCTTTTTGATCCTGGTCGGCGTCTCGATGACTCTGGTATATCGTCGCGAACGCAGCCGTCGTGGGCCAGATGCGCCTCTTTTTCCGAAATTTTTGCGCCGTGGGCTGAAAATCTTTGGCTTCGGCATGCTCATCACCCTCGTCGTAGGGCTGTCGGGCGTGGGCTATGTGGACTTCGGCATCTTGCACCTGATCGGCGCCTCCACTATTCTGGCGTATCCCTTTCTGCGCTTCACCTGGCTCAACTTCGTCCTCTGGATGGCGTTTTCGGCGGTGGGGCGGTGGCTTCTGACGATCCACTTCGACGGCCGTTGGGTTCCGGTGATCATAGGCTCCTACGCCACGATTTTCTTCATCGAGGGCCGTTGGCTCGCGCCGCTGGGCGTCACGCCGACCTATTATCCGGCGGTGGACTACTTTCCGCTCATTCCTTGGTTTGGAGTGATTTTGCTGGGCGTCTGGTTCGGCAATTGGTTTTATGCAGACAATCGCCGACTCTTGCCGCTGCCGGACTGGGGGGATTTCCCGCCGATCCGCGGGCTGCGCTTTCTCGGACGGCACTCGTTGTTCATCTACCTCATCCACCAACCCGTAATTCTTTCGATCCTGTTTTTGCTCGGCATCGTGCGGCTTTAGTCGCTTTTGTGGCTGCGCCGGAAAAGAGAGCGCAGAAGCGCCGAGAACGCAACGCCCATCTCTCTGCGCGCGCTTTGTCTTCCGATCTTCGTTTGTAAATCTTCATATGCAAAACTAACGATGCGCATATACACTTCAGACATTCCTACGCTATGCTCAAAATCGAAAAGCACGATGAATGAAAAGCACGATGAACGTTGGAAGCGTTGTGAGAGAGCTGCTAGGGAATAGTTGTTAGGTTATCTTTAGTACTAGGTTATCTTAGTAAATAGAAAGGAGGATTTCCTATGACGAGCATTACCCGGTGGGATCCTTATCGCGAGCTGACTGCAATGCGACAGTTGATCGATCGCTTCTTCGAGGATGACTTCACCCGATTCCCCAGCCTGTGGGAGCGCCGGTCTGAGACGATTCCGCTGGCGTTGGACGTGGCCGAGAACGAAGATGCGTTCATCATCAAGGCGTCGCTTCCGGGCGTGCCTGCTGAAAATGTCGAAGTGACGCTGACCGACAATGTCCTGACCATCAAGGGCGAGATGAAAGAGGACAAGGAGATCAAAGAGGAGAACTATCATCTGCGCGAGCGCCGCTTCGGCACCTTCATGCGCAGTGTAACGCTGCCTGCGCCCGTGGACGCCGATAAGATCGAGGCCGTCAACGAGAACGGCGTGCTCACGCTGACGCTGCCCAAGGCGGAGTCGGTGAAGCCGAAGAGGATCGAGGTCAAGAAGGTCGTCAACAGCTAATAGGTTCTTCCTTCTGGTGGAAAGGCCGGGCTGCACAGTCCGGCCTCTTTTTTTTCAGCCGTTCACTAGGTGCGGCTTCTGACGGCATGTTCTTGTCGGGCCATTCTGTCACGCCGGAGGTAATTTGTTCATTGCGCCGACTTCCGCCACTCTTCAGAGCGATCCATTTCTTCGTCTGATGCATTTCTGGTATGCTGCAAGAGGAAATCTTGAACGGATTTCGAGATGCGTTCAGGCGATTTCTGTTCTTGCCAGGAAATATGAACGCGCTCGCTTTTTCAGGAGATCGATCATGACGACGCCCTCTGACCTGTTGACCCATGCACAGGCGCTCTCCGGCCAATTGATCGACTGGCGCCGCAACATTCACATGTTTCCTGAGCTGAGCTTCCAAGAGCAGCGCACCGCCCGGCTGGTCGCAGACGAACTAACCAAGATGGGAATGGAAGTGCAGTGCAGCGTCGGTAAGACCGGCGTCGTTGGATTGCTAGGCGAGGGCTGGCCGGTGGTGGCAATTCGCGCCGACATGGACGCGCTACCGATCGATGAACAGAACGACGTCCCTTATCGATCGCGGACGCCTGGCGTGATGCACGCCTGCGGCCACGACGCCCACACGGCGATTCTGTTGGGCGTCGCTCGACTGCTTTCGACGATGCAGGATCGTCCGGCCGGTCAGGTTCGTTTGCTCTTTCAACCCAGCGAAGAAAACGCCGACGAAGAAAACAAATCCGGCGCCGTGCGCATGATGGAAGACGGCGCGCTGGAGGGTGTAGATGCTGTGATTGCGCTGCACGTGGCCGGCGATCTGCCCAGCAGACGCATCATGATCGCCGATGGGTACGCCAGCGCCAATGAGGATTCCTTCGAGGTCTGGCTGCGCGGCACCGGCGGCCATGGCGCTTATCCTCACCAGGCCGTCGATCCTACTTTTATTTTGGCGCAAGTTCTCAACGCCATTCACGGCATCCGCGCCCGCCGCGTCGATCCCACGAAAGCCGCTGCGATCTCGATCGGCGTTATTCACGCCGGCGCCGCCACCAACGTGATCCCCAGTGAGGTCTATCTTTCCGGCACCATGCGCAGCTTTGAAGACGGCGTGCGCCAACAACTACGCGATGAGCTGGCGCGTGTGCTGGAAATCAGCCGTGTCTTTGGCGGCGATTTCGAGCTGAAGCTGCGCCCCGGCTATCCTTCGCTCTACAATGACCCGGACGTGGCGCGCTTGGTGCGCGTCTCGGTACGCGACCTGGTCGGCGCGCAAGCGTTGCTGGAGCCGGAGCCGATGATGGGCGCCGAGGATTTCAGCTACATGACGCGTAAGGCGGCCGGCGCCATGTTTATGCTTGGGGCGAAGAAAGACGACCTTGACCGACCGCATCACACGCCGATCTTCGACATCGACGAATCGGCGATGCCTTTGGGCGTCGCCATCCTGGCCGACGTCGCCTGCCGCCTTTTGCGGCAAAAAACCGAATTGAGCGCAGCGTGAACGTCTACATCTCGCTGCTGCGGCGCAACCGCAACTTCCGCCGTCTATGGCTGGCGCGCGTCGTCAGCAATCTCGGCGATTGGTTCAATTTGCTTGCTTCGGCTGCCTTGATCGCCCACCTAAGCGGAGCGGGCACGGCGATCAGCCTTCTTTTTTTGGCGCGCTTTGTGCCACTCTTTGTGATGAGCCCCTTTGCAGGCGTGCTGGCCGATCGCTATGAGCGACGCACGTTGCTGATCTGGACCGACATCCTGCGCGCCGTTGTCGTCCTCGGCTTTCTTCTTGTTGACCGACCTGAGCGCATCTGGTTGCTTTACCTCCTGACCGTATTGCAGTTCATGTTGAGCGCGGTCTTCACGCCCGCCCAACAATCGTACCTCCCGGCTGTCGTGGACAGGGAAGATCTGGTCACGGCCAATGCGTTGGACAGTTTCACCTGGAGCACGATGCTGGCGCTCGGAGCGCTGCTCGGCGGCGCGGCGACGGCCTTTCTCGGCGTGCAAGCGGCCTTCCTGCTCGATGCACTCACCTTCATTATCTCGGCTTGGTTTTTGATGCGCGTCACCGTGCGCAGTCGCGCCCAGGCGTCGGGGCACGATGGCCGATCGGCCGTGCGCAGAGGGGTTCTGGAGATCGTAGAGGGCATGCGCTATCTGGGTGCGCAGCCCGTGTTGTTAGCTTTCGCCCTCGTCAAGGCTGCCGGAGCGCTGGTGTGGGGCAGCGTCAATGTGCTGGAAATCCCGCTGGCAGAAAACGTCTTCCCATTGCGCGGCAGCGGCACGCTCAGCCTCGGTCTCATTTACGCTGCTGTAGGCGTCGGCACCGGCTTTGGACCGATCCTGTTGCGCACCTGGCTGGGCGATTCCTGGAGCGGCCTGCTCAAAGCGGTCTCGGTCGGCTTTTTCGCCATGACGCTCGGCACGTTGGGGCTGGCGGTGGCGCCTTCGCTCGGCTGGGTGCTCGTCGCCACCCTCCTGCGCGGAGTCGGCACCGGCGCGCTGTGGGTATTCTCCGCCGTGCTGTTGCAGCTGCTGCTGCCGGACCGACTGCGGGGGCGCGTCTTCGCCTTTGAATTTGCTGCGTTGACGCTCACCCAATCCATCAGCACACTCTGGGGCGGCTACGCCTATGACAACCTGGGATGGAGCCTGGCAGAGACGTTGTTCAGCGCAGGCGCCGTCAGCATTTTCGCAACCGCCGTCTGGATGCTCTTTTACCTGCGCGTGCGGGAACGCTCCGCCCTCCTCGTCGAGGCGGAGCGATAGACAAAACTTCAACGCCGTCGGATCTCCGGGCGTCTGACGTTACGTCTTTGATTTGGGTTGATGGACGCGACAATACGGCGAACCGACCACCGGCTTGTTTTTGCAAGGCTTGCCGGCGGTTGTGAGCGCGGCGCAGGTGGCAGGAGACGCCGCCGCAGAGACCGTTTCATCCTCCTTTACACCGACTTTAGACGCTTCGGTCGTCGTCATTCCTTCCACGGCTTTGCGCAGAAGGTCGAACTCTTCGCCGAATTTTTCGGCAATGCGCTCCGGATCGGGCACAAGGCCGGCGTCCGCCACAATGCCCAGCGTCACTTCGCCGTTGTAGCTGAGAATGCTGATCCCCATCCCGAGGTCGCCGGGGTGAGGAACCCAAAAAGTCATGCGTGCAACCGGGGCGCCGGCCAAGTAGAGCAGTTGCCGCGGTCCGGCAACGTTGGTCATGACGAGCGTCGCCTTGCTTCCGAAGATGCTGACGGCGATGTCTTCCATCGGTTTGGGCGTGCGACCGAAGAGGTTAAGGATGCCGAGAAAGACTGCAGCCTCCGGCGACTGCTTGAGAGCATCCATGTTGCGCTTGGTCGCTTGCAACCGTTCCAGCGGTCCGGCGACGCCGATGGGTAGATCGAGAAAGACCAGCCCAAAGCGGTTGCCGAGCTCGAATGCTCGGTCGGGTCTTCTTAAGTCCACCGGCACCACGGCGCGGATGGTCATGCCGTCGACGTCCACCCCTCGCTCTCGCATGTAGTGGCGCAGGGCGCCGGCCATGGTCGCCACCAGCACATCGTTCACCTTGGCGTTGGTCGCCTTGCCGATGCGCTTGACTTCCGGCAGGGCGACCGGTTCCGACCAGGCCACGCGTTTGGGCAAACCGAGGGGGCCTTTGAGTGGAGAAGCCGGGTCCGGCGGTTTCAGCAAAGCGCTTGCCGCCACCCCGACGCTGCGAGCGGCCATGTGCACCAGCTCCGCCACTTGCGAGGGGTGCAGCGCCAAATTGGCGCCTGCGCTGATGGCGCGTACAGACTGATCGATGACGCGTGCCACCGGCCTCGCCAGCACATCGAGCAGACCCGCGCGCGGGGGGCGCAGCGCGTGGATTTCACGTGCAACAGGTGCGTTCGGCTCCGTGTCAAACAACACCTGCGAAACCGCCATCATCGCCGTGCCGTCTCCGATGCAGTGGTGGAAGCGCAACACCAGCGCGCTGCCCTCGCCGACGCCGTCCACGACGTGCACCTGCCACAGAGGACGTCGATAGTCAAGCGGCGTGCTGGCGAGGTCGCTGAGCAGGTCGAACAACGCCTTTCTGTCGCGCGGCTCCGGAAGGGCGATGTGATGAAAGTGTTCTTCGATGGAAAAATAGGGGTCGTCCTCCCAGTGGGGAACAGGGTAGGGGAATCCTGTTTCGATCACGCGCTGCCGAAATCGCCTGAAATAGAGAAGGCGATGGGCAAAGACCTGTTTGGTGCGCTCAAAATCGAGCGGTTCTTGCGTGAGCGCAACGCCGGTCACCATCGCGAGGTTGGTTGGGCCGTCCATGCGATACC
>JANWYX010000152.1 GCA_025055055.1 Caldilinea sp.
TGACGGTGCCCATGGTGCTCAAGCTGCTGCGCGCCGATCCAGCGCTGGCTTCCAGCATTTTTGTCACAACGTTCACCGATGTCGGCGGTTTTTTCTTGTTCCTTGGCCTGGCGAGCTACTTTTTGCGCTATCTGCGCTGAACGCCTTCAGAATGACATTTGACAAAAGATCGGCGATATGGGATACTGCTGCGCAGCTAGGTGAAGGTGTTCCGTGAAGACAACGAAACGCCGAGACCCAGCCTGACGAAGCTATCCCACAACAAGGAGGTGATGTGCATGGACAGTACGCGTTTTAGTCTGTGTCCGGTAGCATCACCTCAGGGATATACCCTCTAGGTGCTACCGGACGCACAAAAGAAAAAGCCTCGGCGACGCCGAGGCTTTTTCTTTTTGATTTGCTGGGGCGACCAGTGGGGATTGAACCCACGACACCCAGAGCCACAATCTGGTGTTCTACCGCTGAACTATGGCCGCCACGTCATCAGTCCCAAATTCGGGGCAGGTCTCCCTGCCCCGATGCTGGCTGGGGGACAGGGATTCGAACCCCGATTGACGGATCCAAAGTCCGTAGTCCTGCCGTTAGACGATCCCCCACCGGGGCGATGCCAGGTGCCGAGGCCCAGACTTGAACTGGGGACACCAGCATTTTCAGTGCTGTGCTCTACCGACTGAGCTACCTCGGCGTACACTCGGTGTATATAGGCTTTTCAGGAAATGGGGTCGGCTGCGAGCCGACCCTTCGAGAGCGGGCGATGAGATTCGAACTCACGACCTTCTCCTTGGCAAGGAGACGTTCTACCACTGAACTACGCCCGCATCATGTTATCGTACAGCTCTGTCAACCGGCGGTTGCGGCGTTCCCGTTGTGACGACGATTCAAAAGGTGGACCCGGTCGGATTCGAACCGACGATCTTCTCCTTGCAAAGGAGACGCCTTCCCGCTAGGCCACGGGCCCGCAACCCGGCTGAACCGTGGTGCCGACGAGAGGACTCGAACCTCCACACCTTAGCGGTAATAGATCCTAAGTCTATCGCGTCTGCCAATTCCGCCACGTCGGCATTGCCGCCGCTCACCCTTCAGAGTATACCTCACCGCTTACTTCTGTGCAAATTCAGAGCAACTTTGTACCCCCGATTCTGTCCACAGACGTTCGAATTGCTTCGCAACATCTGCTCCGCCGTCATCTGTCTCACATCGCTTTTATCGACGATGTGGCGGTTTGTGGCCTGCCAGGTGTTGCCTGACCTCACCCGCACCGCTGCAGCAAGATTCAGCCGATCTTGCGACCGCCGAACCCACTTGCCTTGCTCCCGATTGCACGCTCGCCCAGCCGGCGACATTGCTGCCACCGCTGGTGGGCTCTTACCCCACCGTTTCACCCCTTACCAGGCGCATTCGCAGCGCCGGCGGGACTTCTCTCTGTTGCGGTTGTAGTCACAAGGCCGTTGCCGACCCTGCGCCCCCACTTGCTGTTTCGTGGGGCAATCTTCCCGGTCGAACCGGGTGGGAGTCGGGAAGTTCCTCTGCCGGTTTCCACCGACAGCGACGACACCGTTGCTCTGAATGAGACTCGTTAAGTTACACCGCTCGTTCAACCAAAGTTAGCGGTTTTGTGCACGACTTTATGCATACGCAACAAATTTATAAAACTTTGATACCACAAAACTGAAATTCTGTCAAAGTACACCTTCGCTTTTGACTCCTGCCCCTTTACGACGGTTGCAGGCTATATAACGTAGGGACGGGCCGCGCAGCGAACGTGCGGCCCGTCCCTCTTCTTTATCCTGTGATAGGCGCCTCCTTTCTAAAACTAAAATCGATAGACAAATGAAACGCAGGCTGGACAACGCCGATCCCGAGGGCTGTGCAATTCCGAACGGGACAACCATTCTTGCTTGTCCAGTCTACGGTTTCAGCACGGTGATTTGCAGACGCTCGATCATTTGGCGCACGACAGGCTGTGCAGCGAGGGGAAGGCTGTCGTCCTGGACATAGACGGCGCCGGTCGCCGCGCCCCAACACGCCACCTCGATGGACGGCATCCCCTGTGCAAGCGCCCAAACCAACCCACCCAACAGCGCATCGCCTGCACCCACCGCCGTGCGCACGCGCAGTTGCGGCGGCGCTGCATGCACAAGGGTTTCGCCGTCGCTATACAGCAACCCCTGCGCGCCCATCGAAAGCGCCACGCGCCGCGCGCCCGCTGCATGAAAGGCGGCCACGGCGCGACATGCATCCTCTATCGACGTCACCCGCTCTCCGGTGAGGTCGTACGCCTCGGCTGCGTTGGGCTTCACCAGCTCCGGACGCGCCGCACAGCCCGCCCGCAATGCGGTGCCGCTGGTGTCGAGCGCCGCCCACGCGCCGCCGGCGTGGAGCAGTTCGATCATCTCGGCATAGAAGTCCGTCGAAAGCCCAGGCGCCAGGCTGCCCGTCAACACCCAAAGGTCGCCGGGCTTGAGATGACGACGCACACAGGCGCGAAACTCCTCCTGCGCAGCCGCAGGGACCGGCGCGCCGGTCTGGTTCACCTTGATGTGCCGACCCGCGCCGAGGTCCACGATCATCACGTTGGTGCGCGTCTCTTCTTCGACGGTCACAAAATCCGTCGCAATGCCCTCGGACTCCAAGCCGGCGCGGATCGCCATGCCTGCATAGCCGCCTACAAAACCCAAAGCTGTGCTCTTTCCGCCCAGGCGCTGCAAGGCGCGCGAGACGTTGAAGCCTTTGCCGGCCCACACTCGCCGCACGGCCGTCGCCCGCAGCACCTCATCGAAGACGATCTCCGGCACATCCAAAAAAAGATCGATGGCCGGGTTGACGGAAACCGTGTAGATGTTCATGCCCCAAAATATCCTGCGTTGCGTTGGTAGAGCGCCCGAAATGCCTCCAACCGCTCTTGATAGAGGCGATGCCGTTCGCGATCCGGCTGCATCGGGCTGCCGCACTGCGCCCACGCGAGCGCGGCCTCCACTGCATCGAATGCACCGATCGCGGCACCGGCCAGAATGCACGCGCCTGCGGCCGACTGCTCCGCCGTGCGCAAAGCTTGCACAGGCGCTCCGAAGACATCCGCCACCACTTGCTGCCAAAAGCGACTGCGCGCACCGCCCCCTGCCAGCACGATTTGGAGAGGAGCTGCTCCCAACTCGCGCAGCACGGCGTAGGCGTTGCACGCTGCCAGCGTGACGCCTTCGACGACGGCGCGGATCAGATGGCTGCGCCTGTGACTCAGCGTCAAGCCGAAAAAGACTGCACGCGCCGTCGGGTCCATATAGGGCGTGCGCTCGCCGACAAGATACGGCAGGAAAAGCAAGCCATCTACGCCGGGTGGCGCTTCCGACGCAAACGCCATCATCCGGTCATAGGAAACACTTGTCGGATCTTCATAGAGTTGCTCGCGCAGCCAGCGCAACGCCAATCCTGCCGCCAGCATGGCGCCCATCTGGTACCAGCCAGCGCGACCTTCGCCGGGCTCCAGTGCGCTGCAGAAGGTGTGGATGCGCCCCCGCGCATCAATGCGCACACTTTCACAAGGTTGTGCGAGCTGGCCACCCGTGCTGATCGTGAACAAAAGCCGATCGCTACGCACGACACCGGCGCCGAGTAGGCTGCACGCCGTGTCCGCTGCGCCGGTCGCCACAGGAACGCCGGCAGGCAGTCCAAGCGCTTGCGCCGCCTCCTTGCGAAGG
>JANWYX010000170.1 GCA_025055055.1 Caldilinea sp.
GGCGAGTTGTTTGTCGCCTGGACGACGGCCGGCGTGGCCGTCGCCTCCTCCGCTGCGAGGTCACCCGGCGTCGCCGATGCATCGCCTCCTAGCAGCGCCAACAACGTCTGGACGCCTTCCTGGGCAATGGCGTTGTCGGCGTCCAGGATCAGAACCTTCTGGTACTCCGCCAGCGCTGCGCGCAGGTCGCCGTCCGCCTGAAAGTCTGTGGCGCGCTGTAGGGCGATGCCGATCTGCTGGCGGCGTTGAGTCTCCACCTGTTGTTGACCGGCGCGGACGCCGAGCACCACAGAAAAGATCAAAATGGCGGCGGCCAGTACGGTGATGGCGCCGATCAACCACCACGCCCAGGTGGGAAAGCGCAAGTTATGCATCATAGTGTGAACCTAACGTTTCAAGGTTCCATCGAGAACCGTTTGAACCAAAAGCCATCGTTTCCAGACGTTTTTGACAAGGCCGAAGTTCCGGCCGTTGCGCTTCCAATCCGGTGGCGATTGCGCCAAAAGCTCATTATACATATTGCGGCCTGCGGGTAGAAAGGTGAGAACAACAACGAAGAGAAGTTTCGTCCAGAATACTTTGTCGATTACAAAGAAGGTGAGGCAGGAGCCTCGGATTCGGCTTTTTTAAGTCGTCTTAAAATCTTTAAATGTTTTGTCCATCGTGAAGAAGGTGAGGCAGGAAGGCGCAACGCAGATCTGAGGGGTTGTGGCGCTTATTCTCCGATGGCGTACGTTGTAGCTTGCTCCCATGACATAGACTGGCCTGTCCGCCAGGCGGCGTCAAATTCCGCCGGGGCAAGATGCAGGCGAACGCTTTCGATCTGCTGGACATGGAATGTTTGCTCACAGGGCGGCACAGCCATGTGCATCACGCGTCGGAAGCGCTCGGCTGCGCTCCACAAACAGACGGCGCGCGTCGCATGAAGATTGGCAAACGCCACATCAGCAAATTGTTCGAGATCCTCAACAACGCCTGGGCGGTGGTTCAGATCGCGTCGCAGCCGCAACGCCTGTGTAACCGCCGACTCCGCATCTGTCCATTCGCGGTTATGACGGGCCAGACGCGCCCGATTTGACCATATCGAAGCTAACAGGAGTTTATCAGCCAGCCCGCGAATCTGTTGAGCGGCTTCTTCTTGATACGCAGCGGCGCCCGAGAACTCTCCCTGGAGCAGCAACAACCTTGACAGGTTCAGCAGCAATTTCACAATCCCGTGTCTGTCGTTGACGCTTCGATAGGTTGTCAGGCTGAGCTGGAAGTAGGATTCGGCGACGCCTGGTTTGTTTACATCATAGGCTAACACGCCCAGATCGTTCCACAATTGTGCAGCATAGCGCCGATCGCCAAGCTGTAAAAAGATGGTGAGCGCCTCATTCAGCCACGCATCAGCTTCGTCATACATACCGAGCGCAGTCGCCGTCTCGCCCAGACCGCGCAATGCATAGGCGATCCCGCGCTGGTTGCCCAATGCTCTGGAAAGCATCAGCCGTTTGTTGAAGCAATTCAGCGCTCTCTGATAGTTGCCAAGAAATTCCTCGACCCACCCCATCACGCCGTAGCTATCGGCGATCCCCTGGCGATCGTCAAGACGTTGCGCCAGGCGCTGTTGTTCTTCGACAAAATGTGTCCATCCCGCAGACATTCTCGGCGCAGGCGCGACGCCGCTCATTCCTTGCGAAAATCTCGGCTTGCTCTGTGTGGATTTCACCAGCGGCGCTGTGGACGAAGTCGCCGGACTTTCCTTTGGCATGGATTTCACGGAGAGCGCACTGCCGCCGATCCAGTTCTCGGTCGACCGCAGCTCGCGCGGACGCACCGGCAGCGCCGTGCGCGCCGAAGCGGATTGCTCGCCCGCCCAGGCGCACGCCGATGTCTTCGAGAGCGCATTCGACGGCAACAACACGCAAGACCTGGACGGCGATGGAGTCTCCTGCGCCGACAACGCCGGCTATGCCTTGAGTCTCACGGAGAGCAGTCAGTCCGATACGTTGGACGCACTGGACCGAGACCCGTGCCGAACCGTCGATCTCAACTGCGATGGCGCACCCGACCAGACGATCTATCTGACCCTAGCGCCCGGTTCGCCGACGCTTGCGTTGCTAGGCGCCACACCGGCGGACATTCTGGCAAGCGGCGCCGACTTCGTGCCGAGCGTGTGGGCTGCAGGTGCAGCCAACCTCGGCCTACGGGCAGGCGACGTGATCGATGCTCTCTGTCTCTTTGAGGATGGAGACGGAGTTTACGGCCAGAGCGATCGACTGCTCTTTTCGCTGGCGCGCGGGTCGCCAACCCTGGCACAACTTGCGGCCGGGCCGGCCGATCTGCTCGTTCCCGCGCCGCCAAGAGTGGCGGTTCCGGCCGCTTCACTTGGGTTGGAAAGCGCCGACAACATCGACGCGCTTGCCTGCACGCAGGCGGTGACGCGCCTTGACCTGTATCTGCCGATCATTTCAAGGCGCTAACCTCAAAAGCGACCACGTCCAAAAATGAGACCGAGCAGGTTTCATCCAACCGCAAACATTGGGCTTCGGAGACAGAGGAGCTTGTTGCATAAATTGCCTCCTGCAGAGTCCTCCAAGGCTTTCTAGATATCGGTGGCGGAGGTCGCCTCCGGATGCTTTCGGTTGAGATGAAAAATTACGGAGAGCCGAATCGGCCGCAATTATGATATCGACATGGCTCCTCTTTCAATCTGGATTCTCGGCGATCAGCTGCTGCGCAGCCATCCGGCCTTGCTCGCCGCCGAGAGCAAAACCGATCGCAGCCGGATTTGCGTTGTCCTGATCGAAAGTGAGCAGCGCAAGATCAGGCTGCCCTATCATCGCAAGAAGCTGGTGTTGCTGATCAGCGCCATGCGTCACTACGCCGAGGAGCTGCGCAGCCTCGGCTATGCGGTCGATTACGTACGTGCGCCGACCGCGCTTGAAGGGTTGCGCCGACACGTGGAGGTGCATCGACCTGCGCGACTGCTGACCATGGCCGCCGCCGAATATCGCGGGCGACAATTTCAACAGACCCGCCTCGCCGAGCTGCTCGGCGTGCCGGTCGATGTGTTGCCGAACACGCAGTTTCTCTGCGGTCGCTACGATCCTTTTCCTGACCCCGGCAAGAAAGTTATTCTGGAGACCTTCTACCGGGCGATGCGCCGGCGCTGGAACTTGCTGCTCGACGCACAGGGGAAGCCGGTGGGCGGCGCCTGGAATTTCGATCGGGAGAATCGCAAGCCGTTGCCGCGACAGGGTCTGCCCATTCCTACCCTCCTTCGCTTTCCTGCAGACGCAATCACCGAGGAGGTGATGCAGGAGGTGGCTGCGCTGCCACAGGGCGTCGGACGCGTCGACAACTTCGACCTGGCGGTGACCCGCAACGATGCGGAAAAGGCGTTCGAGGATTTCCTGCATCATCGGCTGCCCAACTTCGGCCCCTACGAGGATGCCATGAGCCGCTCCAGCGCTGTGCTCTTCCATTCGATGCTCTCCCCCTACATCAACATCGGCCTGCTCGACCCGCTCGCCATGGCTCGGCGCGCAGAGCAGGCATACTACGACGGCCACGCTCCCCTGGCTTCCGTTGAAGGCTTCATCCGCCAGATCGTCGGCTGGCGCGAGTACATCTACTGGCAATACTGGCAGCAGATGCCTGGACTGCTTGCAGCCAATAGCTGGGGACATACGCGCGCCATGCCCCGTCTTTTTTGGGACGCCGACACGCCGATGAACTGTTTGCGCCATGTGGTCTCCCGCGTTCTTGACCTCGGCTACTGTCATCACATCGAGCGGTTGATGGTGATCTGCAACTTTTGTATGTTGGCCGGCGTCGATCCGGCCGCCGTCAACGAGTGGTTTTTGAGCTTCTACGTGGACGCCTACGAGTGGGTAGTCTCGCCGAACGTGATCGGCATGGGCATGAACGCCGACGGCGGACAGACCGCCACCAAGCCCTACATTGCCTCGGCCAATTACATCCACAAGATGAGCGACTATTGCACCGACTGTCGCTTCAATCCGAAGCTGCGCGCTGGCGAGAACGCCTGCCCCTACAATTTTCTCTACTGGAACTTTCTGCTCGAGCATGAGGAGACCCTGCGCGCCAACCCGCGCTTTGGGCCAGCCGTGCTCGGCTTGAAACATCTAACGCCGGAGGAGCGCGTCGCCGTCCGGGTGCAGGCTGCGCACTTTCTGGAGGAACTCCCGCTCTATTCTGGGGAGAAATTCTAGACGCTATCGCAACAGCGCCACGTCGAGCGCATCGTGCAGCGTACGCACGCCGATCACCTCGATGCCGGAAGGCAAACGTTCGCTGCTTTGTCGTTGCAGCGCGCTGCGCGGGGTGAGCGCGCGCATGAAGCCCAGCTTGGCCGCCTCGTGCAGCCGCCGACCCAGCTGACCGATGCTGCGCAGCTCTCCGCTCAGGCCGACTTCGCCCATCAGGGCCAGGTCGGCATGCACCGGGCGGTTGCGAAAACTGCTGGCTATGGCGACGGCAATTGCCAGGTCCGCCGCCGGTTCGTCGATGTGCATGCCGCCGACGACGTTGACGAAGATGTCCTGATTGCTGAGGTCCATGCCGACGCGTTTGGAGAGCACGGCGACCAGCAGCAGAAGACGGTTGACGTCGACGCCGTTGGCCGTACGCCGCGGCATGCTGAAAGCAGTCGTGCTGCAGAGCGCCTGCACCTCCACCAGCAGCGGACGCGTGCCCTCCATCGAAACTGCAATGGCGCTCCCCGCTGCGTTAGGCAAACGCTCCGCCAAAAATAGCTCCGACGGGTTGCGCACCTCCTGCATGCCCTGCTCGTTCATCTCGAAGACGCCCACCTCGTTGGTGCTGCCGAAGCGATTTTTGATCGAGCGCAACAGCCGGAAGGCGTGAAAACGTTCGCCTTCCAGTTGTAAGACCACGTCGACCATATGCTCCAACACGCGCGGGCCGGCAATGGCGCCTTCTTTGGTGACATGCCCCACGAGAAAGACCGGGATGTTCTGCGTCTTGCCGACACGCAGCAGCGCGGCCGCGCAATCGCGCACCTGGCTGACCGTGCCTGCCGCGCTGGCGCCGTTGCCCGAATAGATGGCCTGCACTGAATCGACGATGACGAGCGCCGGTTTCAAATTTTCGATGTGCTCGATGATCGCCTCGACGACGATCTCGGAGAGCACCATCAGCCGCTCATTGCGAATGCCCAGCCGCGCCGCACGGCGGCCGATCTGGTGTGCACTCTCCTCGGCGGAGACGTAAAGCACCGTCCCTACATGCTGCGCAACGTCCGCCGCCATCTGAAGCAGCAGCGTACTTTTGCCGATGCCTGGATCGCCACCCACGAGCACACACGACCCCGGCACGATCCCGCCGCCGAGCACTCGACTGAGTTCGACCATTTGCAGGGGAAGCCGCGGCTGATCGTCGCCCGCCACACCCGGCAGCGCGACAGGCCGACCCAGCGTCTCGACCGGCGCCATGCTGGAGCGGTTTCGCTCCACGGCGCGCACCGTCACCTCCTCGAGCGTGTTCCACTCGCCGCATTCGCTGCACTTGCCCGCCCAGCGCAGATGCACGGCGCCGCAAGCGGAGCACACATATTGTTTTTTTTCTTTGGCGGTTGGCATTGGGCGCCTCTCCGTCTCACAAGGTTCTGAGAAAACCACAAAGGCGCAAAGTCCCCAAGTCTGGTTCAGATGTGGAACTTCGTGCCTTTGGGGTAAAACATCCCCATTGAACCTATATCAGAACATTTGTGCGTAAATTATACGCTATCGTTGAAAATGCCTCCAAGTACGGTGACGCTTTAATTCGGGAAGAAGAAAGAACCGAGTTTTCATCAGACCGGATTTTGCATCGAGATTGCCTTCTGCGTAGACTCATTGCATGTTGACGGGAAGTCGGAAGCAGCGTGTTTTCGACTTGCAGAATTTGAGGAACAGCAGTCGACCCTTTATGCATTCATCCTCCAGCATCCCCTCCCCTGCATCGGTTGACAATGCATCGCTTAAAAACGCATCCAGCAGGCGTGCATGGAGTGTTGCGGCAACCTTGCTTTCCCTCGTTGTCGTTTTGAACATGATCGCCAATTTGTACTGGATTCAGCAAAATGTCGTGTTGATAGGGCGGGATGCAAGCCATTACCTCACCAACACGCTATTGTATCGAGAGATTCTGACGGATCTTTCGCCTCAGGCGCTTTTTCGTGCATTCACCTATCCTCTGTATCGCACGCCAGGCCTGTACATTGCAGCGCAGCCCTTCCTCCACCTTTTTGGATTCACCATGGACGGTGCGCAATATTTGAACGTTGCGCTGTCGGCGGTCGTGATTGTACTCACCTATTGTCTCGGCGTAGCCGTCGCCGATCGACGGGTGGGGCTCTTTGCTGCGGTGTTGGTCAGCCTCTTGCCTATGATGGCGGCGATGGCCAGGCTCTTTTACACGGAGATGTTTCTGACCGCAGCAGTTGCAGCGAATCTCCTGGCCCTGCACAAGTCCGATGGCTTTGCCAGACGTTCTTGGTCGCTGGCGTGGGGCGTCACTCTGGGCGTGGGGCTGTTGGTCAAGTGGACGATGCCGATCTATCTGTGGCTGCCGGTGCTGTGGGTGTTGTGGCGCAGGCGCAGCGACTTCCAGAGGGGCCGGTGGCCCGCCCGGCAAGAGAGGCGCCTCCTGTTGGCGCTGCTTGCAGCGTTTGCGATCGCAACGCTCTGGTATTGGCCCAATCGCTTCCAGGCCGAGGCGTTGTTGTTGGGAAAATAC
>JANWYX010000201.1 GCA_025055055.1 Caldilinea sp.
GAGAACGGAGGGTGCGTCCCCGATTTCACCCATCGCTATCTGAGCGAAGACATTCCATTTGGCCTACTGGTGACAAGAGGCGTCGCAGCATTGGTCGATGTCCCCACGCCTGTGATGGATCGAATCATCGCATGGGGGCAGGAGCGAATGGGGCGCAGCTATCTGGTCGGAGGTCGCGTGGCTGGCCCGGATGTGATGAACAGCCGGGCGCCACAACGCTTTGGGATCGGGTTGGGTGAGTTGTTGACAACGAAGGTTGCGCCTGCCTCGTCGACCTCTGGTCGATGAAGCGCCGGGCGGGGCCTGGCGGTGCGGAGGCGCTGGCCTTCGGGTTGCGCCGCCGACTTTGCACAGCAAAGGAAGGTGACAAGGAGTGCATTCGGGAGGAACGGAGAGTCAGCAATGATGAGTGACCATGAAAATCCAGCCGCTAATCCACGGCGCGCCGCCCACTGGCGCATCGAAGAACAAGGAGATGGCCGCCCTCATAAACGTCGCGTGATGGTGGCCGCCATTGGCAAGTGTGTGCACAACCTCGGCGTCGAAAACTTCGCCGACTGGATGCAAGACCGCGGGGAGGGCTACTTCGCCGTCAAGCTGGGGCCAGCCGTACCCATCGAGGAGGTGATCAACAAGATCCGCGAGGCACGGCCAGAGGTGGTGGGCATCTCCATGCGCCTGGGCGACCTTCACATCGACAAGCTGATCGGTGAGTTCATCGAAAAGGCCACCCTCTATGGTCTGCACCCCAACGAAAGCGGCATCCGCTACGCCTTCAGCGGGCTGCGGCCGGCGGCCAACGTCGTGCGCGCCATGACCGGCCTGCCTTTGGAGGAGGATCGCTTCAGCCGCGAGGACGAGCGCCACTATGACCTGGACGAGGTGCGCGCCGAGTTCGCCGAAAAGCCTCACTTTCAGGGCTTCTTCGACCTCGTGGCCGACGACTACATCACCATGGAGGAGCTGGAGCGCTTCGCCGCCGGCGAGAGCCGCGCCGCCTCCAAGGCGCCAGTGGAGTGGTCGGACTATCTGGTCGAACGCATTCGCCAGGTACGCGAGCTGGAGAACCGGCCGGTGATTCGCGCCCACATCGGCATCGCCGCCGAGACGATCGAGCCGACGGTGGCTGCTATCGAGCAGTTGGCCGATGCCGGCGCGCTGGAGATTGTGTCGCTGGCGCCTGATCAGACGTCCCAAGAACTGCTGGCCAAATTCATCCGCGGGGAAGAGGACCCTTCTAAGTATTTGGCCGGGCAGGGCGGCGCGCCCATTCGCAGCATCGAAGACCTCAAGCGCCTTAAGGCCGCCACGCAGCGCGGCAACTATCCGCTAACGCGCATCTACACCGGCACCGACGAGCTGGTGGAGCTGGCGAAGCTCTTCGAGGAGCATCTGAACATGGCCTTCCCGGCCGTGCCCATCTTTTTCTACAACCAGATCGACGGCCGCGGCCCAATGTCGATCCGCGACAGCTTCGACGAGCACTATCGCACCATCCGCTGGTGGGCGGAGCGGGGCAAGCCGCTAGAGATCAACGACCCGCATCAGTGGGGACTGCGCTACGCCTCGGACGACATCCAGGTGGCCGACCACGTGCTTGTGGCAGTCATCGCCCTCAAGCTGGGCGTCAAAAACTACGTCATGCAGCAGATGTTCGAGCTGCCGCCGACCATCAGCGCGCTAGACGACCTCGCTAAGATGAAGGGCGCCTATGAGCTGATTGAGCCGCTCACCCGCCGCTTCGACTTCCACATCATCAAACAGACGCGCAGCGGCCTGCCCAGCTTTCCACCGAACTTGAATCAGGCCAAAGGACACCTTGCCTTCGGCATCTACACCCAGCTTTATATGGAGCCGGACATTCTGCACGTGGTGACCCACTCGGAGGCGCACCACGAGGCGAGCGCCGACGATATCATCGAGTCCTGCGAGATCGTCAAGCAGGTCTGCTGGGACTTCGCCAAGGGCGGCGTCCCCAACATCTGGGCCGATCCCAAACTGGCGGCGCGCAAGCTAGAGCTGCAGCGTGGCGCCATGTACATCTTGCTGCATTTAGCCATCCTTGGCGGTTACGAAGGGGAAGTGAATTGGAACAACTTTTGGGAGTACGCCAACCTGCCCGCTGAAGAAGACGGCGGCCGCAATTTCGAGACGCTGCTCTTGAGTTTGATCGACGAGGCCAACTATCCGACCGGCGAGTGCGGCCTGATCAGCCCGGACACGCTTGACCTGTCGCTGCAGATCGGCCTTTTCCAGGGGCCGCACATCACCGTCGTCGATCGGCGCTACGAGCTGGCCGGCGCCTGCCGAACCCATGTGGTAGATGGCCAGTGTCGCTGTTACGAGTGGAACGGACATCCGGTCGCCAGCGAGTTCGAGCGGGTGGACCTGGTGCGCAAGACTTTCCCCTGGTACTTCGACCGCACCATCAACCACACCGCCGACGCTGCGACAGTCTATGGCCAAGACGCTGAAGAGGAGCGCATGGACGCCGCAGCAGTGGAGCGCTATCGCAAACAGGTGGGCGTCACCGGGCCAATTCACGAGCGCGTGCTGGTGGTGGACTTCGGCAGCACCTACACCAAGATCGGCGTCTTCGATCCGAAGGATGAGAGCTTCCAACTGCGCTATGTGCCCACCACGGTGGACGACATTCGCATCGGCCTGGCCAACGGCTTGGGCGTGCTCGAGCAATGCGAACATCGCGCCAACGGCGCCGTGCGCTACGACTGGAAGCCGCTCAAACGCGCTATGGATCAGTTCGGCGTGCGGTTGCCCTGCTCCAGCGCCAAAGGCGGCCTCAAGGTGGTCACCGTGGCGCTGAGCAAGCAGGAGAGCGGCTTTGCCGCAGACCTGGCTGCGCTGACTGCCGGCGCCAAGTTGGTGGGCAGCTACGTCGGCAAACTGAGCGAGGCGCAGGCGCGCGCAATCTTCGAGCAAGATGAGCCGGAGATCGTGCTCATTGCGGGTGGCGTCGATGACGGCGGCGACACGGAGACGCAGTTGCACAACGTGCGCCTGATTGCCGAGAACGCGCGCCGCGCCACCTACACCCAATACGGTGTGCCCGTCATCTACGCCGGCAACCGGGACATCTGGGCGCAGGTGGAGCGCATCTTCGCCGACAACCGGGTGGACTACCGTATTGCACCCAACGTTATGCCGGAGATCAACGAGTTCCGCATCGACACGGTCAACGAGGCGATCCGTGAGCTCTTCCAGACGGTCATCATCCGCGGCAAGGGCTTCGACGTAGTCGAGGAGTACATGGATGCGCCTTTCATCCCTACGCCGCGCGCCTGTTTCCGTGGCATTCAGCTGCTGGCGCACGGCTACGGCAATGAGCCGGGCATCGGCAACATCCTTGCGCTAGACATCGGCGGCGCCACCACCGACTTTTACTCCATGGTGCGCGACAACCCCCTCTATCTCTATCCCGGCGAGGATCGTAAGAAGAAAGTGAAACGAACCATTCTCAAGACGCCTAACGTGCCGCTCGAGTACCGTGTAGACCGAGGGCTGGCGCTGTTAGCTGAGGCGGGAATCACCGACGTCAACGGCGACGGCAAACTCGATTGGGAGGGTGCAACCTGGTCGTTTGTCATCGATACGATCGAGGAGCATCGCCAGCTCGGCGAAGCAGTCGTGTCACAGTTGCAACAGGCGGGCGTCGACGCCAACCTGCGCCTGTGGGAGTACAGCGTGGTGCGACCGATGCTGCTGGCCGGCGAGCGCACCGCCTATCTGGGCGACTGGGGCGACTCCGCCTTCGATCCGGTGGGGCACATGGAGGCCAAGTGGCACGGCATCGTCGAGGGCTCGCCCTATGGCCGCGGCAACTTCTCCGGCTACAACAACCCGCGCGTCAATGAGCTGATCGTGGCGGGTGAAACCGAAACCGACGTGGACAAACGCCGAGAAATCTACAACGAGGCGCAGGCGATCCTGTATGACGAGGCACCCGCCATCTTCCTGATCCTGCCGGAGGAGGTGGAAGCCAGCCGCGCCAACGTCACCAACTGGGAGCCGGCGTCGGATAGCCGGATCAATTTGCACGATGTGTGTCTGGAGTGAGGAATAAGGCGCGCTATGCGTCTAGTCAAAATTCTTGAACGCTTGCTGGCCGCTATCCCCATCATGGTCGGCGTCGCCGTGATCGTCTTTCTCTTTATGCGTCTGACGCCCGGCGACCCGGTGGACATCATGATGGGGCAGGGCGGCATGGTCACTGCTGGAGAGATTGAGCGCCTCCGCAGCGAGTTCAACCTTGACAAGCCGCTGCACGAGCAGTTGGCGCTCTTTCTCTTCGGTCTGCTGCGCGGGGATATGGGCAATTCCTTCACCAAACAGCGGCCGGTAGCCCAGCTGATCGCCGAACGGCTACCCGCCACCATCGAGCTGGCGCTCGGCGCCATGGTCTTCGGGCTGCTCGTCGCCTTTCCGATCGGGATCGTCTCGGCGGTGCGGCAAAACTCGCTGACCGACCGGCTGAGCATGGCGGGCGCCTTCCTGGGTATCTCGATGCCGCCCTTTTGGCTGGGGATTCTGCTCATTTTGATCTTTTCGGTGCACCTGAAGTGGCTGCCGGTGCAAGGGCGCATCGGCGCCGACGTGCACCTGACGACGGTCACCGGCTTCTATGTGCTTGACAGCATCCTAACCGGCAACCGCGAAGCGCTGATCAGCAGCTTGCGCCATCTTGCGCTCCCCTCGGTCACGCTGGGCGCCGCCGTGGCCGCCATCGTGGCGCGCGTGCTGCGGTCAAGCATGCTGGAATGCCTGCGTTCAGATTATGTCAAGTTAGCCAGAGCCAAAGGCGCCAGCGAGTTCAGCGCCGTCGCCAAGCACGCGCTGCGCAACGCGTTGATCCCGACCGTGACGGTGGTGGGGCTGCAGGTGGGCGTGCTGTTGGGCGGCAACATGATCGTGGAGGCGGTCTTTGGCTGGCCTGGACTAGGGCGGCTTGTGGTGGACGCCATCTTCGCCCGCGACTTTCCGCTGGTGCAGGGCGCGGTGATGATCTACGCCTTCACCTTTGTAGCCGCCAATTTGATCGTGGATGTACTGTACACCTATTTGAATCCGAAGATCGAGATGTAAATCGATGGCGACGACAACTGCAACCGAGCCGATCCCTTCCTGGCGCTACACATGGGGCGTGCGCTGGCGGCTTTGGCGCCAGAACTCGCTCGAATTCTGGCGCGAGCTGCGCAAACACCCTGTGTCGGTGGCGGGCGGCGTCGTGGTGTTGCTCTATGTGCTGGCCGCCATTTTCGCCGAACAGATCACCTGGCACAGCCCAGAGCTGGGCAA
Source organism: Caldilinea sp. (assembly GCA_025055055.1). Lineage (GTDB taxonomy): Bacteria > Chloroflexota > Anaerolineae > Caldilineales > Caldilineaceae > Caldilinea. The sequence continues at coordinate 5,314 of JANWYX010000201.1, forward strand.
CCTGCGCAACCGACTGACGCCGCCGGCGTTCGTGGCGGGCGGCTCTTGGGAGTTTCCGTTGGGAACCGACGCCCAGGGCCGCGACATCTACACGCGCATCGTCTTCGGCGCGCGCATCTCCTTGATGGTGGGCGCGCTTTCGGTGGGCGTCTCGATGGTGGTCGGTGTAGCGCTGGGCGCGCTGGCAGGCTATCGCCGCGGGCGCATCGACGGACTGATCTCGCGCTTCGCCGACCTGCTGCTGGCCTTCCCCTTCCTGATCTTCGCCATCGGCATGATGGCCTTTCTGGGGCCAGGCTTCGTCAACCTCATTCTGGCGCTCACGTTCAAAGGCTGGGTGGAGTTCTTCCGTCTGGCGCGCGGAGACATGATCGCCGAAGGCACACGCGAGTATGTGGAGGCCGCACGCGTCACCGGCCAGAAGGATTGGCAGATTGTGGTCAGCGAGATGCTGCCCAACATTCTGCCAACCATCTTCGTGCTGACGACGTTGCGCATCGGCTTCATGATCGTCACCGAAGCCAGCCTGAGCTTTCTAGGGCTGGGCATTCAGCCGCCGACGCCGGCCTGGGGCAGCATGGTGGCCGACGGTCGCAACCATCTGCTCAACGCGTGGTGGGTCTCGACGATGCCCGGCATGGCAATCGTGGTGCTGGTGCTGGCAATCAACCTTTTCGGCGAAGGGCTGCGCGACGTCCTGGACCCGCGGCTGAAGATCGAGTAAAACCCATGGCGCAACCGATTCTGGAGCTACGCAACCTCACCATCGTTTTTCCGACCCGTCGCGGGGAAGTGCGCGCCGTGGACGCCGTCAACCTGGCACTCTATCCAGGCCAGATTCTTGGCCTGGTCGGCGAGTCGGGCTGCGGCAAGAGCACGGTGCTGCTCTCGATCCTGGGGCTGATCGCCCGCCCGGGGCGCATCACGGGCGAGGTGTTGCTTGACGGCCGCGACCTGACCAAGCTGTCGAACCGTGAGCTGCGCAAGCTGCGCGGCAAGGAGATCGCCATGATCTTCCAGGATCCGCTCAGCACGCTCAACCCGGCCTTTCCGGTCGGCGAGCAGATCCGCGAGTCGCTGCGGTTGCACAACATGGTGCCCGGCCCGTGGCTCTGGCCCTTCGACTCCGGGCGGCGTTGGCAAGAGAAGCAGCGCGTGCTGCAGGTGATGGAGGAGGTCGGCATCCCAGCGCCTGAAGCGCGCTACCGCGCCTATCCGCACCAGTTCAGCGGCGGCATGCAGCAGCGCGCTCTAATCGCCATCGGCCTAGCCTGCAACCCGCGTATCCTTCTAGCCGACGAGCCGACCACGGCGCTCGACGTCACCATCCAGGCGCAGATCATAGCGCTCATGAAGCGCATCAACCAGGAGCACGGCGCAGCCATCATCCTGGTCACCCACGACCTGGGACTGGCGGCGGAGTTCTGTGACCACATCGCCGTGATGTACGCCGGCCGCATCGTCGAGATCGGCGGCGTCGATCAGGTGATCGAGAATCCGCAACATCCCTACACTCAGGGGCTGCTGCGCTGCATCCCCAATCTGAAGGAACGTCGGCCACTGCAGCCTATCCCCGGCAGCGTCCCCGACTTGGCCGAGCTGCCGCCTGGCTGCGCTTTCGCCCCGCGCTGTCCAGAGTTTCGGTCCGTCTGTGCGGAAGGTTTTTTTCGTCTGCAGCCGGTCATAGAGGACGGACACAAGAAAGCCCATCGCAGCGGCGAGGTGCACATGGCGCGTTGCTTGCGATTGACAGGATATCGGATGCCTGAAGATGACTGAACGAGACAGCCTTTCTCCGCAGGCCGAACAAGAGAACAGGTTGCGCGTCGAGCGCGATGAACCGACGCCTCCAGCGAGTGTATATACGGTGACGCCGCTGATCGAGGCGCGCAGGCTGACCAAGCACTTTCCGATTCGACCCTCCCTGCTGACGCGGCTGCTGGCCAGACAGCGGGACAGACTCGTGCGCGCTGTGGACGAGATCGATCTCGCCATCTGGCCGAGCGAGACGGTCGGGCTGGTGGGCGAGAGCGGCTGTGGCAAGACGACGCTGGGGCGCATGTTGACGCTGCTACATCAGCCGACGTCGGGCGAAATCTATTTCCAGGGACGTCCTCTGCTCGGTCATCAGGTGCTTACAACGGATGAAACAGGGCAAGTCAGCCGGGCGCCCTACTATCGGCTGACGCAGATTATCTTCCAGAACCCCTATTCTTCGCTCAATCCGCGTAAGACTGTGCGACAGATTCTCACGGCGCCGCTGCGTGCGCGCGGGGTGAAGCGGCCCGCAGAAATCGAAGCCGAAGTGCGCTTTCTGATGGATCGGGTAGGGCTGAATCCCAGTCACATCGATCGCTATCCGCACCAGTTCAGCGGCGGGCAACGGCAGCGCATCGGCATCGCTCGCGCGCTGGCCATGCGTCCCCTCTTCGTCGTTGCCGACGAGCCGGTCTCCAGCCTCGACGTCTCGATTCAGGCACAAGTGATTAACCTGCTGGAGGAGCTGCAGGCCGAGTACAAACTCACCTATCTATTCATCGCCCATGATTTAAGCGTCATCCATCACATCAGCGATCGCGTGGCGGTGATGTATCTCGGCCACATCGTAGAGGAGGGCGCCACCGACGAGCTTTTTGCCGCCCCTCGCCATCCTTACACGCAGGCACTGTTGGCCGCGGTGCCGGTGGTGGAAAAGGCGGCGCGACGTAGCCGCATCATCCTGCAAGGAGGCGTGCCCAGCCCGATCGACCCGCCGTCAGGCTGCCGCTTTCATCCTCGCTGCTTTGTCAAGAAGGGCAAAATCTGTGAACAGGAAAAGCCGCCCTTCTTCCGGGTGAATGGTCAGCGCGTGGCCTGTTGGCTCTACGATGACCATCCTCGGGCGGCGGACGGCGCCACCCTCAACTCGACGGAAGGACGACGATGACGCTGCTGACGTTGACGTTGGTGGGAACGGCGGCCGAAATGGGGCGACAGCACGGTCGCCAGATTGCGCATCTTCGCACGCACCTGGTGCAGGTGATCGCACAGCGGCTGAACGAGCTTCACCATCTCGGCGCCGACGAGCCGGCGGCGGTGCAGGCGTGCCTGGATTTTCTAAAGGAAGGCGATCGCCCGCTGCTCGCCTATTTGGCCGGGCTGAGTGAGGCGCTTGGCATCGAAACAAGGCTGTTGCATCTGTACACGCTGAGTTCATACCTGCGTGACCGGTGGAAGGCAAGGCAAACGGCACCGGCGTCCGTGTCGTCGTTGGAGGATGGCTGCACCGTCTGGGCTGCGAGCGGGCCGGCCACAGTCGATGGTCGGCCACTGCTGGTCAAAAATCGTGACTATCACGCCGACCATCTACCCCTGCAGATGATCGCCTGTGTTGTCCCAACCGACGGTTACCGCTACATGAGCGTCGGCAGCGCGGGCAGCCCGGAGGTCTTCAGCTCCGGGATTAACGAGCGTGGGCTGGCGGTGGCGGACACGCACGTGCTTTCGCGCGATATCGGGCCAGGGCTGCCGCGCTTTTCTCTGATGCGCGAGCTGCTCACTCACCACGATTCGGTGGCCTCGGCGCTCGACTATCTGCGCAGCGTCATCCACATGGGCGCAGGGACGCTGATGCTGGCCGACGCAAGCGGCGCCCTGGCACTCTGCGAGAGCGGCCATCGACGCTGCGGTTACGCGCTCAGCGACGGCGAAACGGCGCTAGTCAACGCAAATCACTTTGAGACCTCTGCACTGGCTAAGCAATGGATCGACGATGAACCGCCGCCCCTACGCGGCAATTCTTGGGGACGCCATCGCCGCATTTCCGCAGCGGTGCAACAGTGCTGGGGTGCTGTCGACCTGGCGTGGGCACAGCGCATGATGGCGGCGCACGGCTCGCCGCAGGAGGCGATCTGTCGTCATCCGCTGCCTGGTCACGAAGGCGATCCCACCGTGTTGGGCGGCGGCACCATCTCTTCGGTCATTTTTCTGCCGGCAGGCGATGCAGAAAGCGCAGCTCCCACCTTCTGGCTTACACGCGGCGCTCCTTGTCAGGGACCCTGGGTGCGTTGGAAAGCAGCGTAAAACGGTGGGTGACAACAAACGAGGGTCGGAGGCGCGCCTCCGAACCCTCGTCGCAATAGGGAAAGCGATTGACCCAGGCGTTAACTAGTCACGCGTGCCAAGACGTCGCTGACATCCATCAGCAGGAAGGTGTCACCCTTGTAGCTGACCTCTGTGCCCGAGTACTTGGCGAAGAGCACCTTGTCGTTCACCTGCAGCTTGATCTCCTCATCGTCGCCGACGGCGATGACAACGCCGAGCTGCGGTTTCTCCTTCGCCGTCTCCGGCAGATAGAGGCCGCTGCTGGTGCGGTCTTCCTGTTCGATCGGTTTGAGCAGCACGCGAGCGCCGAGCGGTTGGATGCCGGGATTGTTTCCGTTTGTATTCATAGTCGATTCTCTCCTTACACTTTCTTTTTTTATTTAATTCCCAACAACTGATTGATTTTAGGTCGGTCGAAGCCGACGACAATTTTGCCGCCGATGTCGATCACCGGCACGCCTTGCTGACCGGAGCGCCGCACCATATCGCGTGCAGCCGCCGGGTCTTTGCTGACGTCGACGTCCTTGAATTTGATGCCCTTCTGGCGAAAGTAGCTTTTGGCTGCGTTGCAGAAGGAGCAGGTCGGCGTGGTGAAGATGATGACTTTCGGTTGTGGCTTTGTTTCGCTCATGGTTGCCCCTTTCCTCGCGATAGCATTGTTCGTGAGGTTAGATGCAAGCTGGACGCGCAAGGTTACAAGAAGAATGGCCAAAGTCGGTGATTTTTCACCTGTTTGACACAATCCAACGAAAGCGCTATCATCGCAGATAACGATTTCCAGAGAAACAAAAATAAAATCACAAGGGTGGTTGCGTAACATTTCGCCAAGTTGCACACCCACAAGCGCCTCGACAGCTTCGATATCAATTCGGCTATTGAAAAGACAGAGCGCACTGCAAGGTGCGCTTGTTGCAAAGCATACGCCGTTACAGCGGTTCGTTGGCATTATCCATCCATCATTTTTCACACAATTTTTTCACGGAGGTCATCCCATGAAACGTCATTTTCACGTCCCTCTTTGGCTCGTTGTACTCGGGATGCTGGCATTGACGCTTAGCGCGTGCACTGCAGTGGCCCCGGCGCCGGCTGCGCAGGCGCCGGCCGGCGCCACGGAAGCGCCCGCCGCCGAAGCTCCCACCGTGGCCCTCATCTACGGTGTGCGCGGCGACGGATTCTATATCACCATGGAAGCCGGCGCACGCGCCAAAGCGCAGGAACTCGGCGTCAATTTCTTCGCCGATGGTCCGGCGCAGTTCCAGCCCACTTTGCAAGTGCCAATTCTGGACGCCGTCATCGCCCAACGGCCGGACGCCATCTGCATCGCGGCCACGGATCGTCAGGCACTGATCGAGCCCATGCGTCGTGCCCATGACGCCGGTATCCACATGATCAGCGTCGACACCTTCATCGGCGACACCGGCGGCGATTACACGGCGCCGGAGCTAAACTGGATGCTCTCGTACATCGGCTCCGATAACGTACAAGGCGGCGAGATCGGCTGTTCGGCCATCATCGAAGCCATGGGCGGATCGGGCAAGTTCTACATTCAGACCACGCAACCCGGCGTCAGCACCGTCGAACAACGCGTCGAAGGGTGCATGAAAGCCATCGAAGCAACAAACGGTGCGGTCCAACTGATCGGTATGGATTACAACGACGATAACGCCGCAAAGGCTGCGGAGCAGACCGCCGCCGTGCTCTCCGCCAACCCCGACTTGGGCGGCATCTTCGGCACCAACCTCTTCAGCGCGCGTGGGGCTGCGCAGGCGGTCGCCAATGCCGGGTTGACAGGCGTCGTTAAGGTGGCCAACTTTGATGCGCCGGAAGACGCCATCGTGGCGTTGCGCGAGAACGTGGTCGACATTGTCATCGCCCAGCATCCATATGAGATGGGTGAAAAGTGCATTGAATTCGCAGTAGCTGCCATCAACGGCAACTTTGACGCCATCCCCAAACGTTATCCAACCGGCTATACTATCATTACGCGCGAGAATGTGGACACCGAAGAGGCGCAACGCTCCATCTATAAGAGCGAATAATCCTCACCCTTTGCGCCGGGCCGTTCGCCGAAGACGGCCCGGCGCGCAAGCTTCCACTGAATTTGTTCAACACCGCAGGTCGCAATCCATGCGCCTGGCCATGATAGAGACATGCACGCATGAGACTGCAAAGTATAGAACTCCGTTCGAGCCGTTTTTGGCTGGATACGCTTAGCCAGATCTGGGCCTGGCTTTTTTTGCTGGGCATGGTGGCCTTCTTTTCCGTTGCCGGCGAAGGTTTTTTGACGCCGTTCAATATCCAGGCGATTCTCGCCAACATGGCGATCCTGATGATCATCGCCATCGGGCAGACTTATGTAATCATTTCCGGCGGAATCGATCTTTCAGTTGGCTGGGTGATGGGGATGGCTGCCGTCATCTCGGCGACGGTAATGAACCGCCTGCCGGAATCGTCGCCCTTATGGCTGGTGGTGCTCAGCGGCCTCTTCGCCGGCTTGCTCGCCGCATGGATTGCAGGCCTTGTCAACGGCATCCTGATCGCACGCCTAAATGTGCCACCTTTCATCGCAACCCTTGGCATGTTCGGCATTGCCCGCGGCATCGGTTTTCTGCTCTCGGGCGGCATGCCGGTTCCTATCTATGTCAGAGGGTTGGGTTTTCTGGGCAACGGCTTTCTGCTATACCATCATCCCACGGCCGGATGGTCGTTTCTGTCGCCGCCGCCCGGTCTTACACAGGCAGAGTTACGCAACTTGACCGGCTATTTCCCGTTTGTCGTGCTCGTGATGCTGGTGTTGCTCTTTATCGCCCATATCCTTCTTTCGCGCACGAAATTCGGACTTCATACCTATGCAATCGGCGGCAACAAGGAGGCAGCCATGCGCGCCGGCATTCCGGTAGCGCGCCGACTTATAGCTATTTACATGCTTTCGGCGACCTTCGCCGCCATCGCAGGCATCGTCTACAACGTCCGTTTCACCAACGGCGCAGCCAACGCAGGGGAAGCGATGTTGCTCGATACTGTCGCCGCCGTCGTGATCGGCGGAGCCTCGCTTTTCGGCGGCGCCGGCACGGTCATCGGCACCCTGATCGGCGCCCTCATCATCTCGGTATTGGCGAACGGGCTGGTGATCTTGCGCGTCAACCCGTTCTGGCAGTTCATTGCCGTAGGTATTGTCATCATTATCGCCGTCCTGATCGATCAGGCGCGCGAGAAATTTGCACAGGAATGACAGAGGACAAGTCCTTATGGAGACGCGGGATATACGCACAGAGCCGGTGCTTCGAGCCGTCAACCTGACGAAACGTTTCGGCGGACTGATCGCCGTCAACAACGTCAGCCTGGACATCCATGCGGGGGAAGTAGTGGCGCTGGCGGGCGACAACGGCGCCGGTAAGTCGACATTGATCAAAATGATCTCCGGCGTCTATCGTCCTGATGCAGGCCATATTTACCTGGAGGGACGAGAGATCACAATGGCATCACCGCTGGAGGCGCGTAGCCTTGGCATCGAGACCATCTATCAGGACCTGGCTCTCTGTGAGAACCTGGACGCTACGGTCAATATCTTTCTGGGGCGCGAACCGACCAAACGACTTTTCGGTCTTTTTAAACAGGTTGACCGCAACCTCATGCTGGCCGAATCCAACAAAGTTCTCGATCGCCTTGACATCCACATCCCCAATCTGCGCCGTCCGATTCGGCAGATGTCGGGCGGGCAGCGCCAGGCAGTCGCAATCGCCCGCGCCGTTTACTGGAACGCCAGATTGGTGATCATGGACGAACCCACCGCAGCGCTCGGTGTGCCCGAACAGCGCAAAGTGCATGAGCTGATCCACACACTCAAACGTCAAAACGTGCCCGTGATCATTATCAGTCACAATTTACAAGACATCTTCGCCGTCGCCGATCGCATCGTCGTGATGCGCCGCGGCCACAAGGTAGGAGATGTACCCGCCGGAGAGGTCACGGACGATGATCTGGTGGCAATGATGGTCGGATCCGCTTGAACACCGTCTGTTTTCCTTTGCCTTGCAAGAGTCGTTCTTGTTTTGGGCTCAACCAAGATTACGGCCTTCACAAATTGCACAGAATGCCGGCGTCGTGTAAACTATGAACGTAGGAATGCGGGTCCCTAGCTCAACTGGCAGAGCAGCGGCCTTTTAAGCCGCGGGTTCTGGGTTCGAGTCCCAGGGGGCTCACCTTCCACCTCCTCAAACAGAACCGCGCTTCCCTGAAGCGCGGTTTTCGTTTCAGCGAAAGTGCAGGCGCAGCCTAAGGAATGCTTTCATATGGTGCACCATTCCACATTGGATGTTTCCGACTTTGATTCGGTTTTTCATAATGTTCGGAGCCTGCATCGTTTTTACCGTCTTGCACCTATCATCTTTTATGAGTTGACGGCCGACGGGCATATTTTCAGCCTGAATCCTGCCTTTGAAGCGGTGACGGGATGGCCTATCCGAGATTGGATCGGTCGTCCATTTCTCCAGCTCGTTGCGCCGGAGGATCGCGAGTTGGCGCAACGAGAGTTCGCCGGCGCCGTTCAGAGCAAAACTCGCGCCTTTCACCGCATTCGCCTGATTGCCGCCAACGGGAATATTCTAACCGTGGACGCTTGGATCGAACCCTGTGCAGGCGAAGAGAGAGTCTGCGCCGTCGGCTATGCGCAGGACGTCACCAGTGCAGTGCAGATCGAAGC
>JANWYX010000205.1 GCA_025055055.1 Caldilinea sp.
TACGGGCGGATCGAGTTGGGTGCAACCTATCCGGTGACGGTCGATTCATTTCCGGGCGAGGTCTTCACCGGCACGGTGCGTCATATCGCCGATCGCGCCGAGTTCACCCCGCGCAACGTACAAACCACCGACAATCGCAAAACGACGGTTTTCGCCGTCAAACTCGACCTGGGCGCCGGCGCAGGCAAGCTCAAGCCCGGGATGCCGGCGGATGTCCATTTTGAGGATTAAGGGATTCGCTTGACGCCGCTCAATTTTTTCATCGACGCCCAAGAGCTGCACAAATCCTTCGGCGCACGGCGCGCCGTCGCCGGCGTCACATTGCGCATTGCAGCCGGCGAGATCTACGGCCTGGTGGGCCCTGACGGTGCCGGAAAAACCACGGTAATGCGCCTGTTATGCGGCGCACTGAGGCTGGACGCCGGCCGCATTGCGCTCTGCGGCTTTGACATTCGTCGCGAGCCTGAACGTGCACGCGAACAGATCGGATACCTAGCGCAGCGCTTTGCCTTGTACGAGGATCTGACCGTCTGCGAAAATCTGCGCTTTTTCGCCGAAGTGCGTGGGCTGAAACCGGCGCAGTGGAGGCAACGCAGCCGGGAAATTTTGGAGTTCGTCGGGCTGGCGCCTTTCCAAGACCGCCGCGCCGGACAGCTTTCGGGTGGGATGAAGCAGAAGCTAGGGTTAGCGTTGGCGCTGATCCATGAACCGCGTATTTTGCTACTCGATGAGCCGACGACCGGCGTCGATCCGGTGACGCGACAGGACTTCTGGCGACTGATCTTGCCTTTGCTACGTCGCCGCACCCTGGCGGTGCTCGTCAGCACGCCCTACATGGACGAAGCGCTGCGCTGCACGCGCGTTGGTTTCATGCGCAACGGGCGTATCATCAGCGAAGGGCCGCCGACTGTGCTGCGACGTCGGCTTGCCGGTCGCATCGTCGAGCTCTCCGGCGGGCCGGAATCCCTTCTCGCACACCTGGCGCGCGCTGACCCGGCAGTGGAGGCCGTCCATCGCTTTGGACTTCGCTTCCATCTTCGCGTGGCGCCGGGCGAGCTAAACAGGGTGATAGCGCGGCTAGACGCGTCGATCCGAGCGGCGGGCGGCGTCGTCGAAAGTTTGCGCCCCATTGAGCCTCTGCTGGAGGATGTCTTCATCGAACTGGCGGAAGGGGCTGCGGAAGCATGAGGGGCTGAAGGACAATAAGCGCGCTTTCGTGCAAAGATACAGAGATGCAAAGATTCGCAGGACCCGCCGGAAGAGAACGACTTGTTATTCACACAGAGAATCTCACGCGGCGCTTTGGAGATTTTGTAGCGGTCGACCGCCTGAACCTAGATGTCGCCGCCGGCCAGGTGTTGGGCTTTTTGGGCCCCAACGGCTCAGGGAAGACGACGACAATTCGCATGTTGCTCGGGCTGTTGCATCCCAGCGCAGGGTACGCTGAAGTGCTCGGACTGAATGTCGCCGAGCATCCCGAAGCCGTGCGCAGCCGCGCCGGTTATATGTCGCAGAAGTTTGCGCTGTACAGCGAGTTAACCGTGCTCGAAAACTTGGCTTTCTATGCCGGCGTCTACGGCGTCAAGGACACAGCACGTCTTCGAGAGATCTTGTATGACCTGGGGTTGGCCGGAATGAGCCATCAGCGCGTAAACACGCTCTCCACCGGATGGCGGCAGCGGCTGGCGTTGGCGATCGCTATCATCCATAGACCTCCGTTGCTCTTCCTTGATGAACCGACCAGCGGCGTCGATCCGGTAGCACGACGTGCATTCTGGGAGCTGATTTACGATCTGGCGGCGCAAGGCGTCACGATCATGGTCTCGACCCATTACATGGACGAAGCCGAGTATTGCACGCATGTTGGCGTCATGCGCGCCGGCAAATTGCTGGCGCTCGATGAACCGGAACGGCTCAAGCGCACTTTGCCGGGGCAGGTGTGGGAAGTGCACGCTCATCCGCTGCTCGACGCCCTCGACTGTTTGGAAAAGCAACCGTTCGTCCTGCGGGCAGGGCTGGCCGGCGATCATTTGCGCGTGCTGCTCCCGACCGATGTATCGCCGGATGCAATTCGTCGCGCCTTGCACGAGCGAGCCATCCAGGTGCAGACGCCGGCGCCCGGCGTCCCCACGATGGAAGATGTATTCAT
>JANWYX010000268.1 GCA_025055055.1 Caldilinea sp.
CGATGCTCATTAGGTCGGGCGGGAAGGCGGGCCACGGCGCGTCGTCGATCTTGGGCACGGCACCGCCGAAGTCCGGGCGCACACGTAACTCCTGCTCCTCCTCGATGACGAGTGTGTAGCGTTCGTTGGCCGGCGCCGAGAGGTCTTCCTCCAGGTGCATGCGCACTCCTAGGCGATCCACAAAGACCATCTCCATCATGCGCAGGTGATCGGGCACGACGCCGACGATGCGCAGCTCACCGGGCGTGATGGCGCCCATGCCGATGTAACTGCCGACCTCGACGAAATCCGGGCTGATGTGCGCCTCGGCGCCGTGGAGGCGATCGCAGCCGTGGATGGTCAGCACGTTGCTGCCCACGCCCTCGATACGACAGCCCATGCGCGTCAGCAGATGACAGAGGTCCTGCACGTGCGGTTCGCTGGCGGCGTTGCGCAAAACCGTTGTGCCTTGCGCCAGTGCAGCGGCCATCAAACCGTTTTCGGTGGCGGTCACCGACGCCTCGTCCAACAGAATGTCTTTGCCGCGCAGCCGACCGTCGGCGCGCAGCTCAAACTTGCCGTTTTGCGCCAGCTTTGCACCCAGCGCGCCCAGCACGTGGAGATGGGTGTCGATGCGTCGCCGCCCGATGTCGTCGCCGCCCGCCGATGTCTTCACCTCGAAGCGGCCAAAACGGGCGAGCAGCGGCCCCATCAAGGTGAGCGAGCCGCGAATTTGTGAGAAGAGCATCGGATCGGGCGAGGGAGTGCGCACGTGGCGTGCGCAGAGGGTTACCGTGCTTCCACATCGTTGGATGTCGACGCCCATCTCTCCCAGAATGCCCAACATCGTCTTGACGTCGCCGATGGCGGGCACGTTGTGCAGCGTGATCGGTTCATCGGTCAACAGACAGGCTGCCAGCATCGGCAAGGCAGCGTTTTTGTTGCCGACCGGCCGGATGGCGCCGCGCAGAGGATGACGTCCTTCGATAATGAATGAAGCCATTGCCGGTTCCTGAACTATTTTGCTAACTGTTTTGCCAATTATTTTGTTATGATCGTGCTATGATCGATTTTGCTATGATCGATTTTATAAATGAATGCTAGGCGAGTAACGTCCTGTTTTCTAATTCAGTTCCTTCTCGCTCGCAAGCCAAGAGCATTGCGGTTCACCGCTCAATCAGTATAACAGAAGAGATGCGCCATGGCGTTGTAAACGCGTTCGAATTCGGGCTGCTGCGGAACACGCGTTCGACTCCGGCGTTCCGGAATTCGGTGCAAGGCGAGAAGTATAGTATAATAAACAATTGTTGGATTGATTCTGATTCAATCAACAAAGAAGGCTGGGATCGTTTGAGCGTTATAGATTGTCTTTCGGCAGGCTTTCGATTTTTGGGTTGGCGATTGGAGCTGCTCATTCTTCCCGTGGCGCTCGATTTGGTGCTTTGGTTGGCGCCTCGTTTCAGTGTGGCGAAGATGGCGGGCGAGCTGGCTCAGTGGTATCGTTCCATGGGGGCCGTGGAAGGCATGCCGCCGGATGCGGCGTTGTTGACGCAACAGGTCGCCGATATGCTTGAAGCGTTCGGTGAGAATTTCAATTTGCTGTCTGCGTTGGTGAGCACCTCGCTGTTGCACGTGCCCAGTCTGCTGGTCGGCGGTGCCTATACGTCGCCGCTGCCGGCGATCGAGGTGGAGACACCCGGAGAAGCGTTGGTCTTCTGGCTGATGTTTAGTCTGATCGGGCTGTTGGTCGGCGTCGTCTATCTTGGCCTGGTAGCGCGCCGGCTGCCGATCGGCGCATTGGCCGGCGCGTCCGCCCGTGCGCTTGTAGGCGGGGTGATTCGGCGCTGGCTGCAAGTGATGGCCTTTGTTGCGCTCGTCGCTCTTTTGTTTGTGGCGATCTATCTCCCGATCAGCGTGGGCGTGGGAATTGTAACCTTGTTCAGCCCGGCGTTGGGTTCCTTCTTGGCGGTGGCGTCAGGCGCATTCAGCCTGATCATCTTTTTCTACCTCTACTTTGCCACCGCCGGCATCGTGATGGATGACCTGTCGGCGCCCGCCGCCATGAAGCGCAGTTTTACGATCGTGCATGGGAATTTTTTCGCCGCACTCGGTTTTATTGCGTTGAGCACACTGATCGGCCTGGGGATTTCCCTGCTACTCTTGCAGATGTCGTCGCTGGCGTTGTGGACGGTTGCGCCCGCCATCGTGATCAACGCCTATATCGGCACAGGCCTGGCGATGGCGCTGCTCATTTTCTATCGCACCCGCTATCTGGCGGGCGATGCTGAACTTTTTCGATAAGGGAATTTTCATCGGGGAAAATTGACGAGAGAAGCCTCTCGTTTCTCTGTGGAGGATTGTGTGAGCGAGAACAATAAGAAATCCCAATTGGTCTACACGGCCGACCAGATTCAGGTGTTGGAAGGTCTGGAGGCGGTGCGCCGGCGCCCCGGCATGTACATCGGCGGCACCGACCAGAAGGCGCTGCACCACATGGTCTACGAGGTGGTGGACAACTCGATCGACGAGGCGATGCAGGGGCGCTGCAACCGCATTCGCATCATCATCCACAAGGATGAGAGCGTTACGGTGGAGGACAACGGGGCCGGCATTCCCGTCGATATTCAGAAGCAGACCGGTTTGCCGGCGGTGACCGTCGTCATGACCAAGCTGCACGCCGGCGGCAAGTTCGGCGGCGGCGGCTACAAAGTCTCCGGCGGTCTGCATGGCGTCGGCGTGAGCGCCGTCAATGCGCTCAGCACCTGGATGGAGACGAAGGTCAAGCGCAACGGCAAGATTTACCGCCAGCGCTACGAGCGCGGGGTTCCTGTCACCGACGTGGAGGTGATCGGGGAGTGCGATCCCGACGACACCGGCACGATCCAAACCTTTTTGCGCGACGATACAATCTTTCAGGCGTTGGAGTACAACTATCACACGTTGGCGACGCGCTTCCGCGAGATGGCCTTTCTGACGCGCGGGGTAGACATCACTTTCATCGACGAGCGGACGGATCCCCCGCGGGAGACCAACTTCTATTTCGAGGGCGGCGTCAAGTCCTTTGTGCGCTATCTCAACCGCAACCGCGAGGTCGTCAATGAGCCGATCTACATCGACACCGAGGTGGAGGGCACCCAGATCGAGGCAGCGATTCAGTACACCGACAGCTTCGCCGAGTCGGTCTTCGCCTTCGCCAACACGATCAACACGCCGGACGGCGGCACGCACCTCACCGGCCTGCGCACGGCGGTGACGCGCATTATCAACGACTATGCGCGCAAGCAGGGCATGATCAAGGACAAGGAGGAGAACTTCACCGGCGAGGACACGCGGCAAGGCATGACCGCCATCATCAGCGTCAAGGTGATGGAGCCGCAGTTCGAGGGGCAGAACAAGCTCAAGCTGCTCAACAACGAGGTGCGCTACCATGTGGAGACCGCAGTCGCCGAAGTGATGGGGCGCTGGATGGAGGAGAACCCGCGCGACGCCAGAGCGATCGTCGAGAAGTGTCGCACGGCCTACCGAGCCCGCGAAGCCGCCAAAAAGGCACGCGACCTCGTCATCCGCAAGAGCGCGTTGGAGAGCCTCACCCTGCCCGGCAAGCTCGCCGACTGCTCCAGCCGCAACCCGGAGGAGTGTGAAATCTACATCGTCGAGGGCGACAGCGCAGGCGGCACCGCCAAACAGGGTCGCGACCGCCGTTTCCAGGCGATTCTACCGCTGCGCGGCAAGATTCTTAACATTGAAAAGACCAGCCTGGACAAAGCGCTCGCCAATAAAGAAATTCAGGCGCTGATCACGGCGCTGGGCACCAACATCGGCGAAAACTTCGATCTCAGCGGCCTGCGCTACCATCGCATCATCCTGATGACCGACGCCGACGTGGACGGCGCGCACATCCGTACGCTGCTGCTCACGTTCTTCTATCGCTACATGGAGCCGCTGGTGGCGAACGGCCATCTGTACATCGCTCAGCCGCCGCTCTATCGCGTCACCGTGACGCGACATGAAAACGGTAAGGCGAAGCGCACCAGCGAATACGTCTACGACGACAAGGCGCTCGAGGCCTTGCGCAAGGAGCTGGGCGAGGCCAACGTCAAAGTGGAGCAGCGCTACAAAGGTCTCGGCGAGATGAACGAGGAGCAGCTTTGGGAGACCACCATGAACCCGGCCAACCGCACGATCTTGCGCGTCAGCGTCGAGGATGCAGCGGAGGCCGACCGCACCTTCGACATGCTGATGGGCTCGAGCGTCCCCCCGCGCCGGCGCTTTATCCAGACGCACGCCAACCAGGCGCGGCTGGACGTGTAAAAGGAATCCTCTACAACGACGACGCCCCACATCCGTTCTTGGGCGTCGTCGTTGCCGTTTTTTTATCGTAACTGTGTTTCATTCAACAAGCTGCCTTTGACTTACTGCTCACCTTACACAGTTGGCTTTGTTTCCGGGAGGCTCCAGATTTTTAACAAAATCATCTGGCAATAACGGTAGGTGTGGCTCCCAGCCGCACGCTCTCGATGGCCCGCAAGGTCTTGGGAAATGCGAGAAGCCGCTGTAAGCTGCGCCTGCTGATTGCCAGAATCATTTACCCTGATGCAGGTTTGCCCACCCGAAAAGTGAGCCGCACTAGGCTGTTGCGCCAACAGCCGGTTGCAGGAAAGTGGCAAGCGGGGTGAGGCATTTGAAGATGTGGTTCGACGTGTAGGTGACTACCCTGGTGTTTCAAATGAATTCCAATTACACCATCGACCCATTCCCTCTTCTGATCGTCGGCCCGGGCGCGCTCGACGCACTGCCAGACGCCCTGCGCACGTTCGACGTTCGGCGTATTCTCCTGGTTTCCGATCAGGGCATGGCCGCCGCCGGCTGGGTGCAACGCGTCTATGGCCTGTTGTCTTCGCACTGGGTTGTGGAAATCTTTCTGGCCCCGCCCGGCGAACCTCGGACGACGACGATCGACGAGGGCGCTGCGATGGCGCGGGCGCTGGGGGAAAACGTCGCCGTCGTCGGGTTGGGCGGCGGCACTGCACTCGACATCGCCAAGCTCATCGCGGCGGTCGCCGTCGGCAAGCGGCCTGTGCGCGATTATCTCTTGTCCGCCCATCCATATGACGGCAAGCTGCCCGGCGTGATGATCCCGGCCACCAGTGGAACCGGCGCAGAGGTGACGCGCACCTGCGTCCTTACCGACGAACAGGGGCACAAGTCCTGGGCGTGGGGCGATGAGTTACGCCCTAATGTGGCCCTGCTCGATCCCCAGGTCACCACGACGCTGCCGAAGCCCTTGACCGTCGCCACCGGCCTTGACGCGCTGGTGCACGCCATCGAGGCCGCCACAGCGCAGCGCGCCAACGCCATCGCCCAGAGCTTTGCGCTGCAGGCGATCCGGTTAATTGTTTCCGCTTTGCCCGTTGCGGCGACCGAGCCGCAGCATCTGTCCGCAAGACAGCAGATGCAGGAAGCCGCCTGCCTTGCCGGCATGGCGATCGACCTGTGCGGCACAGGCGTTGCTCACGCCATCGGCCATGCCCTGGGCACAGTTGCTCATCTTCCCCACGCCGTCGCCGTCGCCATCGCCATGCAGAGCACCCTGGCTTGGAGCGTCGAGCCGAACGAAGCGCGTTATCAGGCCGTCGCACACGCGATGCAGCTCGGCCTGTCTGCACCGGAGCTCTCTGAAGCGTTCACGGCGCTGTTGCAGCGGCTCGATTTCGACGAGGTGATCCGGCCGTTGTGCGAGCGCACGATTGACCTCGACGCGTTGCTCGCTTCCATGCGCTCGCCCGAAAACCAGCCGATGCGCGCTAACAACGCGCGTGTGGCCGACGACGCCGAATTGGCCGAGCTGGCGCAACGCACCCTCCATACCTGGAACGCTTGGCGCCGAAAAGCATGCATAGGATAGCGCCATGAAGATTGCCCGCATCGAGATCTCTCACCATCGCCTGCCGCTCGACCCGCCCTTCCCTGCCTCCTGGGACCCGCAGCCCCGCTGTGCCTTCGGCGTCACCCTCGTGCGCGTCTTCGACGACGAAGGGCGCATGGGCGTCGGTTCAGGGGACGCCATGCATGGCTTCCAGGAATACGCGCACCTCTTTCTCGGCCAAGACCCGCGCCATCTGGAGCGCCACGCCGCCGTGCTCGACAACATCAACTTCCATGCCGCGCGTTGCTGGCCGCTTGAAATTGCGCTGTGGGATCTCGTCGGGCAGATCGAGGAGAAAGCGTTGTGGCGGATGCTCGGCGGCGCGTTCGACCGCGTGGCTGCGTACGCCTCGTTCGGCGTGCATCGCACTCCTGCGGAGACGGCAGAGATGGCGTCGCGCGCAGTGACGCACGGCTTCAAGGCGCTCAAGGTCAGGTTCGGCCGCACGCGCATCGAAGATGACTTCGCCGTGCTCGCCGCCGTGCGTCGAGCGGTCGGCGACGAAATTGCGGTCATGGTCGATTGCAACCAGGGCTGGCGCATGCCCTGGGACACGCGCGCACCGTGGACATATGCCCAGGCGTTGGAAGTGGCGCAGGAGTTGGCGCGCTGGAACGTTTATTGGATGGAGGAGCCGCTTCATCGTGGGGACTACGCCGGCATGGCTAGGCTGCGCGGCGCAACGCGCGTTCGTATCGCCGGCGGCGAAGGCACGCGCGAGATGCATGAATTTTTCACGTTGCTAGAGCGGCAGTGTCTTGACGTCTACCAACCCGACGTCGTGTGGACTGGCGGGGTGACGCAGCTCGCCAGGCTGGGCGCAGCGGTGAAAGCGGCCGGCCTGTTTTTTACACCGCACACCTGGGGCAACGGCATCGGCCTGATGGCGAACTTGCACCTGGCTGCATCTGTCGGCGCAGCGCCGTTTTTGGAGTTTCCCTGGGATCCGCCCTACTGGACGACAGAGCGCCGGGATTTTCCGCTGCGGCAGACGATCGAGGTCGACGCAGACGGGTGGCTGGTGTGTCCAAACGCGCCAGGGTTGGGCCTTGTTCTCGATGAAGAGAGGCTTGCTGCGACGCTTGTCTCTGCGATAACATTGACTTAGCCACCAGGTGCCTTCCACCCCATGCACTTGCGATGCTTGGCAGACAAGTTGCGCACGCTTTTCGGCGCCGCTGATCTGGTGGGGATTGCGAAACGTCATCCATCGGTCTAAATCTGGAGGCCGCGGTCCGTGGCTCCATCCACAGGTTGCCAGAATCAAACGAGGAGGTTCTGTGAAAGTGCGCCGCCCCTTCTTGTTACGCCGGC
>JANWYX010000036.1 GCA_025055055.1 Caldilinea sp.
GAGCCGGACTATGGAACGTTGTGGGCGTCACGCTATTTCCCGGCGGTGAACGGACGCGCCGAGGCGCCTATTGAAATTTTTCTACAGCCCAGGGTGGAAGGAGAAATTGCGTTTTTGATCGGCGAAACGTTGGACAGACCCGGCGTTACGCCGCAGCAGGTGCTCGCCGCCACCGACGCCCTGGCCGCTGCCCTCGAAATCGTCGACAGCCGCATCGACAACTGGCGCATTCGTCTGGCCGACACCATCGCCGACAACGCATCCTACGGCGGGCTGACCCTCGGCCCTTGGAGTCGCAGCCTGCAGAAGAGCGACCTCAGAACCGTCGGCATGGTGATGAGCCACAACGGGCGTCCGGCGGTTCTTGGCGTTGGCGCGGCGGCATTGGGACATCCGGCCATAGCGGTGGCATGGCTCGCCAACAAGTTGCAAAGCTTCGGAATCCCTTTGCGCGCCGGCGACGTCGTCATCTCCGGCGCGCTGGCGGCGACGATCCCGGCTCGTCGGGGCGACATCTTTACGCTGGAAATGCACGGGCAACCACCGATCACGCTGCGCTTTGTATGAAGAAGAGCAGACAAGTGGCACATCGAAAGGTCGATAGCGCAGTTCGCCCGCCTCGGTCACACCGCTGATGGTGTGCGCCGTCCCGCCCAGGTGGTCATTCAGCAGCCGGTGGAGCGTCTCTCTGCTGCGCATGGCGATGTGTTGACCGGATTTTCTTTTTGGCCGCGCTTGCATTCAGAAATGTGAATTCAAGATTCGATTTTACTCAAAATGGCTTTTACCTTATAACGAACGCTTCAGGTGGAGCGGTGTGTCGTTGCCGGAGGCGATGACTTACGCAGTGTCGAGAACGTGCAGCACCCAACCACACCGACAACACCAATCGTTGCCAGATGATTTTTTACAGACCGTCAACCTTCGCTGCACTCTTCCGGGAAGGCTTGATACCCAACGGCAGCAATAAGAATAAAACGCCGCTCTTTTTAGAGTAGCTCTGGAGCTTTCTGGAAGATCAACGTTGCATCTCGACGGTGGAGCATGACTCTTCTGATAAATCCTTTTACTTCAACTCCTACAATCTTGCATGACAATTTCCCGACGAAATGAAAGGCGCGGTGGTTCTGAGCTGCTGTTCAGCATATCACGGTCCTGCCGGCGCCGGCGCGGCAGCTCGTTCGGCAAGGAAATCCTGCACGCTCAAGCGCCTCCCATCGCGAGTTTGGACAAAAACCTCGCCCCCACGTCTGGCCCGACCTGCACGCCGGAAGACATGAAAGATCGAATATCCCTCCGCGCTGCGAAAACCGAAGACATCGGTGCCGTTGGGTCTGGTCTCTTCATACACGAAACGGATGGTGGGGTCGTTAAAGACGTTGCGCAACATTTCCGCCTCCGCATCCAGCCCGGCCCGATGCGCGCGATCAAACAATGCCGAAAAGTCCGTGCCGATGCGCCGCGCATAGTTGCGCACGCGAAAACGCTCTGTCAAAAGATGAATCAGGTTCATCTGGAAGCTAAGATCGTCGCTTGCCAACATATCGTCCAAATCGACGTAGCCTGCGATGAAGGAATCCACCAGCAGAGGCGCACCGTCGACCCGGCCACTGCTGGTGATGAGGCGCATGGGGACGATTTCGGGACGATCGATGAACCCTTGCATCTGGCGGTCAAAATTGGTGAGCCCGGCTTCGTCAATGACATCGTAGCGTATTTCTCGTCCTTCAAGACGATATTGAATGGCCGGCGAGAGTGCGTTTAAACGATCGATCAGCTCCTGTCTTCGATCAAAAGCAGAGGCTTCGCCACGGCCCGGCGGCCTGACTTCGACCACGCGCTGAATCGCCGGCGGTTGCGCCCCCTGCACCGACGCCATGCGTTGCTGCACAACGTGAGTCAGCTCATGGGCGGTGAGTGCATTGTTTGCAGGAGAGCGGCCGGCGCCGAAATAGATGTGTTCTCCGCACGTGCAGGCCTGAGCGCCGAGATTTCGACATATTCTCTCTCCTTCGGCATCGTCATGCACGCGCACCTTGCTGAAATTGTAACCAAAGCGCGCTTCCATAAATGCCCGCACCTGACCCGGCAACGGACGTCCACCGGTTGGATTTCCCACCGGATGCGATGCTTCGAAGGACGGTGGTCCTGCTGCTCGAACAGATGACCGGCGTCGGAACGAGATCGGTGCACCCCCCTCGACAACGCTTCGGGCAACATGGTCGGCCTCTTGCTCAAAGCGATCGCCGGGTGCGTTGACCGGTCGTTTCTTCTGGAGAAAGGCAAAGGCGCCGTTCTGCGATAGAAAGGTGCTCGCCCTTTGGCAGGTTGTGGGAATGCGCATTCAGTTCCGCCTTTTTATTTCAACTCACCCGCAGCTGTAGGTTCGCCATGCGCTCGCTCAGCCGGGCGATATCCACCAGCACCGAGGCTTCCCCTACGCCCTGGTTGCCGATGTACGTTGCCGAGTCGGCCACAAACCAGCCGAGCATGCGCACGGCCCCGGTGGCGAGGCCGGCGCGACCGGCAGGCGCGGCCGTCTGCGTGAATTCGTTGGCCTGCACGTTGAGATGACGCCCCAACGTCAAGTGGGTCATCCCCTCGAATACGTTGCCGTCAAGCAGCAGCCGAGCGAAGACGTCGCCTGCGAGCGAAACCGTCCCTTCGCCGCCGGCGCGTTGACGAAGCTCTTCCAACATAGTATGTCCGATCGCCAGCCGCACGAGCTGATTGCCGCGCAGTTGCAACGTACCGAGAAAGGCGCCGGCGATGGTCAAGCGAGAGCCGCCCGGTTCGTTCGGTCGAGCGTCCAGCTTGAGCAGCTCTCCCCCCATCTGCGCGATCATCTCCGGCGAGCCGGGCATGCCGTACAGGCTGACTACGCCGGCAATACGATTGTTCTCCAGCAGGATAAAATCATCCTCGTCCAGCGCAGCGATCAGGCCTGTCAACTTTTGCAGCTCGCGTTCATCGAGGACGCGACGCCGGTTAAGCATCATGGCGGTTCCTGCACGCGCTTTCACGGCGGAAAGCCTGAGGTCATCGAGAATATCGAACAGCGCATCCGGCGCAACGCGCTCGCCGTTGAAGGCGAAAATCAGCTTGCTGATCTGGATGGCTTCGGCGCCGGAGAGGAAGGCGACCGCCTCCTGCGCGCGCATTGTCTCCTGAATCTGCCCGGCTATGCGCCGGCGATTGTCCACGTTGGCGTTCGCCAGGGTCTTTGCAGCGCGCAGGGCCGCGGCTCGCCATTCGACCAGCCGCACGCGCTCACCGGCAAGCGCAAAGAGCTCCGCCAACTCGCCGACCTTCGCCCTGTCAAAGAAGTTGCGCAGCGGCGGGAAGGTCTCGGGCAGCGCAGCGTTGAGCGCGTTGTCGC
Organism: Caldilinea sp.; assembly: GCA_025055055.1. Lineage (GTDB taxonomy): Bacteria > Chloroflexota > Anaerolineae > Caldilineales > Caldilineaceae > Caldilinea. The sequence continues at coordinate 3,380 of JANWYX010000036.1, forward strand.
TCAGCCGCACGGCGTCGCCGTCGTCGACGGCGACGAGCGCGCCGCCCGGAACAAAAAAATTGCCCTCCATGCGTCCCGGTGCAACCGTCCCTTCGATGATGCAATCGGCGATGGTCACATGATCGCAGCGGTCGAAGCGCAGCGCCGCGTCCTCTTTGTCGGGGACAAACGCCAGCTCTATGCTCAGCCCGCGCAGCGTCACGGAATCGACTCCACGTAACCGCAACGGTTCACGCCACAGAATCTGCGCGGCCGCGACGCAGCCCTTGATCTCGAGCTGCAGCCCACGCTCGTCGGCAAGTTGCTCGAAGTCGAAACCAGCAAATGTATGATCCCCGCGCAGCAGACACAGACAGAGGTTGCGCTCGCCCCGCTCCAGTAGCCCCTTGAGCGCCGTCGTCAGGTCCGGAAAGTCGCCGCCTTCGCCGACGGTGATGCAGCAGCCGCCCCCGCGCGGCCGTGCGCAAAGGATGTCGAGCGCCTCCTGCACGGTGCGTGCCTGCGCCAAGTCTGCGCACGCGCCGGGCATGTAGGCCACCTGGTCGGCCTTGCTCAGGTTAGCATTGAAGAAGAACCTGGGCAGCAGCGGCTCGCCGGCGCTGTCCACAAAGGGTTTGCCGTCGATCTCGACCAGAAAAGCCTCGACGCGCTGATTTTGCACCGTGGGGCCGAGCTGCCAGGTACAGGAATAGACGCCGTTGACGCCGACGGTCACATCCACGTTTTTGCCGCTGCCGCTCGTCCCGGTGAGTTGGCCTGCTGCGTTCTGCGGGACAAGCCGAAAGCGCACGCGTGCGTTGTTGACCGGCTGCTGTCCGTTCATCACCGCCACCTCCAACGGCTGCCCCAATTGCGCGCCCGGCAGCGCCTCCTGTCCGTCGCCGCCTACGCCGTAAAAACGGATCATCTCTGTGAGCGGCGGAAAGAGATGTCGGCAGTCGCTGCGCTTGCTCCATGCGCCGTTGACAAAATCGAAGAGCGCCAGCTTGCAATACGCATGCCGGACGCCCAGCGGAGGCTGAGGAATCGGCTGCGGCGGATTGGCGGCAGTGCGCGGCCATTCGATGTCTCCCGAGGCGGTACGCGCCGGAATCAGCCAGTAATCGCCCGGGCGATAGACGCCCGCCGTAAGGCGAATCTGCACGCCCTGCTCCAGTTCGGTGAAGGCGGCGGCGCCCAGAATCACCTCCAACTCTCCCTCGTCGGCAGCCATGTCCCAGCGCCGAATTTTAGGACGATCGCCAAAGTCGCTATAAAGCACGCTTTGTCCGCCGGGGTCGATGGTGAGCACGTTGCCTTCCACCTGCACGATTTTGACCAGCAGACCGGACTCATTGCGTTTTTCTCGCGCGTCATCGGTGAGCTCGATCCACTGATCGGCGGCCAGGCCCAGCACACCGTCGCGGCCGGTGCTGCTGACGGTGAGCCGATTCGGGTTGAGATTGTCCTGCCCCGTCCAGCGAACCGCGATCGAGGCGTTCTCGCGCGACCACTTGAGGCCAACCCGATTGGGCGCAATCATGCGATGGACTTCGACGCGGTAGAGCTGGTTTTCCAACCCCCGGTAGCCTGCTTTGGCCGGCACGACGCACGCACTTTCGGCAGGATCGGCCGGCTCGGCGCGTGCGGCGAGCATGCCGCTGCTGGGTGCGGTCAGCGCATCCCACGCTGCGCTCGCTGCAGCGCAGGTGAAGTCCACGCCGGCGTCGCCCACGCGCAGCAATTTCACCTGTGCCATGACTTGGGTGCGCGTCGTCGTATCCGGCCCGCCCAACGCCACCTCGCGGATCGAGGCGTCCTCCAGCGCAGTGATATGGCGCTCCCAGACATCGAGATAGGCAAGGTAGGCCCCGTCCGAAAGTACGGCGTTCGGTGTCAACCCGGCGACCTGCGCCGGCGACTGCACCGGCAGATCGGGCTGAGCGGTGATGGACGTCGTCTGTTCCTTCTCGGCGCGCAGGCCGGCGACGTAGTAGCGCCCCTTGGTCACGATGAGCGTTACGCCGTCGGTCGTCACATCGAAGCCCGCCAGCGGCTCGCCGGCAGCGTCGACGCCTTGCGGTCCCCCGCACAGGCCGAGGACATCTTTTCGGGTGGTGCGGCCATCGTATTGTTCGATGGCAACCTGTTCATTCCAATCGGCGTCGAGCGCAACGCGGCCCTGCTGATTCAAGACGCCGCTATAGTGCTTGCTGCGGTCAAAGGTCCACCGGGTGAAATCACCTTGCATAACATAGCTCCTCGTGATAGGCAGAGATCATCTCTCAATCTTCTAGAAATATGCCCGCTTCCAACCCCACGCGCAGGTATTCTTCGAGCGCGGCGCGCAGATTGGCGAGGCGCTGCGGCTGTTGCAATAGATGGAACGCGCCCATCTCGCCGCCGTCTTCCGCCCCTTCTGCGATCGCCGCTGGACAGGATACACTCAACTGCATGTAGGCCGGACGCCCGAAGCGCGTGGCGGCGAAGGTCGGCGTGACCGTCAGCGCAATCATGCGTCGCTCCGCAGCCGTAAGGGCGTCGACCCCCTTCCCCTGTGCAGCCGCATAAGCTTCCCACGCCAGATCGGGCTGACAGCGATGACGTCGTGGCGCGCGCGAGCCTTCACCCAAGAAGCTGAAACGGCTGCAGCCGACCTGTCGCCGCTCGGCCAGTGCGCGGCCTAGGAGGATGCTCTCTGAAATCAGGTCGAGTTGCCGGGCGCGCACCTCGCCGACGACGGTGCAGCGCTCAAAGCCGGCGGGCGGACCCACTGTGGAGCCGTTTTCCCCTGCGCAAGCGACGTTGGCTGCGTCAAAGGCGTCGATCACCGAGTCGAAGGCGAGCAGGCCGTCGCCGTCCGCCGCCAGGTGCAGCGCGCCGCAGATGGTGCGCTCCAGCTCCAATCGAAAGTCGGGGTTCGGCCCAAGCGCTCGAATGCTCGGCAGCATGGGCAGCAGCGGATTTCCCGAGGCGTCGATGCGCCAGCCGGGAACCAAGGTGCAATGGCGCACGCAGAGCCGCTCCAGGCTATTGCTCTGGATTGCGATCCCGCCCTCGATCCAGAGGCCGTTGAGCGTGAGTGAAGCGCCGTCGCCGTCTGCGCCGGTCACAATCCAGGGCTGTGGAGCGCCGTCGTCCTGTACGCGCAGGAGCGGCCGCCGACCTTCCGCCGCTTGAATGACGAGCGAGCGACCGGCCGCCATGGCGATGAGGAGCGGCCCGACATAAGTAGCGCTGTCCAAAATGGTGATCACGCCGCTCGCTTTGGCGGCGTTCGTCCATGCAGCGATGGCGTCGGCCAATCCGGCGTAATCGCCGCCACGCTGCGCCACGGTGGCGGTGAAGACCTCTGCGCCGGCGTCGGGCACGAGTGTCTCCAGCCGAGAATAAGGGCCGCCGCCGATGTCCGCCGGAAAGCCATAGGCGTAACTCACTGCCAGGTCGGCGGGCACAACGCCGATGGGAAAGGCGAGGCGCCCGTTCTGCGGGTCAACGGCGACGCGGATCGGACGGCTCTCACCGGCGTAGCTCTTGCTCGTAGGTGGACGTCGCCAATCCGCCTCACCGGGGATGTCCTCCAGGTTGCAGATGAGAATTTCCTCCGCGGGAATCGGCTCCAGCGCCCCCTGCGCGTTCGGGACAAACACCTGAAAGGCGGGGCCGGCATCCAGATAGGCGCTGGCGGCGGGCTTGTCTGTCGCCGGGCTAAGGCGCAGCGCCTCGAGGTCTGCGTAGAGAGCGCGACGTCGCAACGCAACGGGCAGGTCCGGCTCTTCGGCGAGGTGTGCGATCTCCGTCTCGGTGCGTGGGCGGTTGAAGAGCGGCGCATCGTGGCCGAGCGGGCTGAAGCGATAGCGGCCATCCGGTGGGTCGGCGACCGGCTGCGGCGTCACGTCCTGAATGAAGTAGGATTGCAGCCGCCACAGAAACAGCCCGATGTTGGCGATATTATAGCGCCCACGTCCTGGGGCGATGTTGCGCACCTCCACGGTATGGTTGACCGTCTCCAGCGGGCCGTCGGTCAGCTCTAGAGCGGTCGCATTGCGCAGCGAAGCGGTGGCGGGGCTGTGCAGCCGCACATGGTTGAGGTGCTGCGTCGTCGCCAGCCGCTCAAAATATTCTACGGCGCGACAGGGCCAGCCCGTGACATCGCGGGCGAGCTGCTCCAGCACAGGCGCTGTTCCCTTGCGCCGACGATAGCGCAGCGTGTTGGCGACGTAGGCGCGCAGGCTGAAACCGGCCTCCTCCGGCAGCGAGTGCAGCCCGCGTACGCCCAACAGGTCGCCGATGTACGGAACGACCCATTCGGCGCAGGTTTCGATGAACCAGTCGTCGTAGAGGCCATCGATGTCCTGCTCGATGCCCGCCAGCTCGTCGCCGATGATGGTGAGGAGAGCGCGCAACGGTTCGCCGCGTTCGGTGTCGCGGATGCGATGGATAGCCGGAAGAAGTTGGTAAAGTCGTTCTCGTGGGGATATGTTCATTTCGTTGTTCCTTTTGTATGCGAAAAAATTCGCCGTAGGGCCGGCCTCCGGCCGAACGATCCTAGACGTCCCTTCACGCCGGAGGCGACGTCCCAAGCAGGTTCGACCTCTGGCCGGATAGACCATCTCAACAACTCACGAGCGTCAGGTCGATCCCGCTTTCGTCGAGCAGCAACAGCTCGGCGGGCAAGATTTTGTCGTCGATGCGTCGCGCCGTGCGGGCAGGGAGCAATGCGGCGGCCGTGACGCCGGCCTTCTGCGCCGGCTTCTGCTTCAGCAGCGCCCCCATCAACTCGGTCGGCTTCTTCAGCGTCGCACCCTCGGGGCCGATGACATAGTCCAGTTCATCCAGATCGACCGCAATCACGCCTGCCACACTGTGCATGACCTTCATGAGCTCCGCAGCGGTCACCGGTTGGCCAAAGCTGCGCCGAGAGAAAGAAAAGGTCGTGCGCAGCGCCTCTTCCAACGCCGTGCGCACGTCCGCTTCACGGCGGCGGGCTTCGTACTGCACCGTCGCCTTGAGCCGGAAGGTAAGCGATGTGAAGCTCGCAATCTCTACATCTACGGTGGGATCGCGCGCAGCGTCGATGGCGTCGCGCAGGTTAACAAACAGCGGATCGCCGGGCTGCACCGGGTCGCCGCCGGCGTCGGCAACGGTGAGATGGATCAACAATTGCTCGCCGAAGCGGATGGCTGCAGCTTGCGCCTTGCCGACGCCGGCGAAGGCGTTGGCGAAATCGGTGAAATCTTGCAACGAGACAATACGTTCGAGCGTGAGCACGGTCTGCGGCGCATTGACGCGCGCGGCGTCGATCGTCTCCGGATCTTCGGCGCCGCCGGCTGCGACGGGGTTCGTGACCCCACGCACGCCGAGGGGCCGCGTCTTGAGCAGCGTCAACGCGGCGGCGCCCACCTCGCCCACCTGCCCGATGCCGAAGCGGTAAACGGCCGTCACGTTCTCTCGACCTGTTGGCAGCCGCGCCCCGTGTTGGCCGTCACCGAACAGGACGTCGACCGTATCGTCGTCGGCAATGCGCACTACGTAAACAAGGTCATTCGGCCCGGCCTCATAGAGCGACGGTTTTTCCTCCCACGCCACGCCGTTGACGCGCACGGTCAGCGTAGAGGCGGCGCCGGCCGGCGTCTTGGCCGATATGTGCGTGAGCGGCGCTTTCTTGAGCTTGAAGCGCTGATGAGGTCGGCCGCCGTCGCCGCCGCCGAGCGCTTCGCTCGTCGTCTCGCCATGCGTGGCGGCGACGACGTTGGCGTAGATCGTCGTGGCGCTGCGGATAAATTGCATGGCACCCAG
>JANWYX010000338.1 GCA_025055055.1 Caldilinea sp.
TCAAGCGGGACAAAAGGGTGAAGGTTGGCGAACTCCGGCCAGGTGACGGGCAGCATCTCGGTGGTGGCGTTGAGCTTCATCGTGCAGGAGCCGAGCGGAATCATCGAGTGCGCCAACGAGAGATCGCGCGACTCCAACCGCTTGATGTAGCGCAACATCTCATGTTCGGTGTGATAGCTGTTAAAGACCGGGTGCGTCAAGAAAGCGCTGCTGCGCGCAAAAGGCGCCGGATAGGACAGATCTATTTGGCGCGCCAGCGCCTCTAGGTCGGTTGCGCCGTCGTCGCCGAAAATTTCAAGCAACACCTGCAACTCTTCGACGGTGGTCGGCTCGTCGAGCGAGACGCCTACGCTGCCGTCGGCGTAGAAGCGCAGGTTGATCTGATTGACGTGCGCCAACCGTTCGATTTGCTCCTGCGTATGTGGCCCGCCGCCGATCTTAAGGGTGTCGAAAATCGGCCCTGCGTTGACGGTGTAGCCCAATGTCTGTAGTCGAGTGCGCAACAGCTCGGTCAGCAGGTGAATGCGTTGGGCGATGGCGGTCAGCCCTTGCGGCCCGTGATAGACGGCGTACATGGAGGCCATCACCGCCAGGAGCACCTGCGCCGTGCAGATGTTGCTGGTCGCTTTGTCGCGGCGGATATGCTGTTCACGCGTTTGCAAGGCGAGGCGTAGGGCAGGGTTGCCTTCTGCGTCGATCGAGACGCCCACCAACCGCCCTGGCATCAACCGCTTGAACTCTTCTCGCGTCGCCATGAACGCCGCATGCGGCCCGCCGAAACCCATCGGCACGCCGAAGCGCTGTGCGCTGCCGACGGCGATGTCGGCGCCGAATGCGCCGGGCGGCGTCAACAGTGTCAACGCCAACAAATCGGTGGCGACGACGACCAGTGCACCAGCGGCGTGGACGCGTGCACAGAAGGCGCTCAGATCGTGGATGCTCCCTTCGGTGTCGGGATATTGGACCAGCGCGCCGAAAGTGTGGTCGCCGAAGTCGTAGCTCGCATGGTCGCCCACCACGACCGTGTAGCCGAGCGGCTCGGCGCGCGTGCGCACGACGTCGATCGTCTGTGGATGGCATTTCTCCGACACAAAGAAGACGTTGCCGGTGTGACCGCGCTTCTGGGCGCGTTTGGCCATCGTCATCGCCTCGGCCGCGGCGGTGCCCTCGTCAAGCAACGAGGCGTTGGCGATGTCCATGCCGGTCAGGTCGATGACCATGGTCTGAAAGTTCAGCAACGCCTCGAGCCGCCCCTGCGCGATCTCGGCCTGGTAGGGCGTGTATTGCGTATACCAGCCGGGGTTTTCCAGGATGTTGCGCTGGATCACGCCGGGGGTCAGCGTTCCATAGTATCCCATGCCGATGAAAGAACGGTAAACACGGTTGCGACTGGCAAGGCTGCGCAGTTCGGCCAACACTTCGGACTCGCTGCGCGGCGGCTCCAGACGCAGCGGCTCTTGCAGCCGAATCTGCGGCGGGACGGCCTCATCGATCAGCGCATCAAGGCTGTCGACGCCCAACACTTCCACCATGCGCTCGATGTCGAAGGGCGAGGGGCCGAGATGGCGTCGTGGGAACGTGTCCAGGGGCTTGAGCAGTTCAATCGGATCGAAGTGCGGCATGATCGGGTTCTCCTTTGTTCAGAATCAACGCGTTCTCACCATCAAAATGAAACGCAGCAACGCTGTGGCGTCTATGCACTATAGAACAAAAAACGGGCGCCTCGAAAGAGATGCCCGTTGCCTCTGTCCTTGACCTGAGAGATTGACCGGAATCGACCGGCTTGCCCCGTGGGTGGCGGCGGTCAGCTCTGTCCCCCGCGCTTTCCAGAGTTGCCAGCACATTGCGATCCTTTTGCCTGAGAGTGTCACCGTGCAGCCGTGGCGAGCTGCGCAGCTTGCACCTTCGGCGACCGGGTTCAAACCGATTCTCTCTCACAATGTGTATGGCGTTGCTATGCGATTGTGCACATACAGCATCCAGTATATCACAAAATTCCGGGTTGCAATGAAAAAAGATTCACAAAAGACGGGAAGGAAAAAGACGGAAAGGAACAATCAGCGATGGAAGGTTTCCACCCGGCGCTCTGGCAAAATAATCTGACAGCGATGGGGGCGAGCCTCGGCCCCACGTTGCAGCACCTTGGCGTCCCGAATAACGCAAAGAAGCGCAGCTATGAGCAGTGCCTACAAGGTTGCTTCATTCAATGGGAAGAGACTGCACACAACGCAGGGTGCGGCGATTAGTCCCATTTCTGAGAATGGAGGGTGCAGAAGCCAGATCGATTCCGCACCCTCCGACCTCTTCTCATCGGCTGCACGGAAAGATGAAGACGTCTCGCGTCATTTCAGCTCGTTGCGCGTATAGCCGAGGATTTCGCGCGCAACAATGAGCGTGTTGATCTGGCCGGTACCTTCATAGATGTCGTTGATCTTGGCGTCGCGCATCCACTTTTCGACCAGGAATTCGGTGCTGTAGCCAAGGGGGCCGAGCAATTCCACCGCCTTTTGCGTCACGATCGTCACGGCGCGGCCGGCCTTGACCTTCGCCATGGAGGATTCCAGCTTATTTTCCTTACGGGCGTCCAGAAGCGCAGCGGCCTTGAGCGTGAGCAGCCAGGCGGCGCGCAATTGCGCCTCCATCTCGAGCAGGTCCGCTTGGACAGCGCTCAGCTTCCAGCGAGGCTTGCCGTATTCCATCCTGACGCCTTCTTTGGCCAGTGTGTCGCGCGTGAACTCAAAGGCGGCGCGGCCGACGCCGATGGCGCTGGCAGCGACAATCGGTCGCGTGGCGTCGAAGGTCTTCATGGCGCCCTTGAAGCCTTTGTCGCCTACACCGGTCTTGACTTCGGCGTCGCCGAGGATGTTATCCGCCGGAATACGGGCGTTGTCAAAGATGATGGTGGCGGTATCGCTGGCGCGGATGCCGAGCTTCTCTTCGACCTTGGCCACGACAACCCCCGGCGTGCCGGCCTCAACGACAAAGGGTTTCATTCCGGCGCGGCCCGCCTTTTTATCCACCGTCGCCCAGACCACCACCAATCCATCCGACTCTTCCAGCGCCAATTTCCCGTTGGTGCAGAAGATTTTTTGGCCGTTGAGAATCCACTCATTGGTCTCTGGATCGAAGGTCGCCGTCGTCTGGATGTTGCTGGTGTCGGAGCCGGCCTGCGGTTCGGTCATGGCCATGGCTCCCCATTTCGGCTCCCCTTCGGTGTAACGCGTGAGAAAGCGCTCGATCTGCTCCGGCGTGCCCACCGCCTGGATGGCTGCGCCGCCCAGCGCACCGCCCGGAATGCACAGATAGATGCCGGCGTCGCCCCAACTGAGCATTTCGATCATATGAATGAGCGAGAGATTGGCGATGCTTTCGCGCTCCTGCTCCTCCTCGGCGGGCGGCGCCTCCATCACCGCCACGCCGTGGCCGTTCGTCTGCGCTGCGCGCAGCGCTTCCTGCTTTTTGAGGGCGCGCTTCTTCGCAGCAGCGATATTGGCGCGCTCCATTTCTTTCATCCTGGGCCACATGGCATGGATATAACGCCACGGCCGTTCATGCTCATGCTCGTCCAAATACCGGCTGTCTGGCCGCATTACGTGCTCGGCAATGACCTGCACGTCACGCAGTTGACGTTCGATCGATTCCGGCAGCTTAAACTCGATTGGCATTGTTTGATTCCTCTTAACCGAATGTGAGACCTCTATTCGCCGATTACGCAACCACTGCACCGTCTAAGGTCGCAAAGCCGCGACCGTTGCGCAGCCACAGCTCGACCGGATGGTCGCGGATGTAGCCGTGGCCACCCAACACCTGCACGGCGCCGTCGGTTACCTCAAGCACCATCTTGTCTGCATAGGTCTTGGCGAGGTAGGCAGCTTTGGTGGCGTCTTCGCCGGCGTCATATTTGTAGGCGGCTTCCCACACCATCAGCCGCGTCGCCTCGATTTCGATGCGCATGTTGGCAAGCATGAAAGCGATGCTCTGGCGATGAGCGATCGGCTCGCCGAAGGCCACGCGCTCTTTGGCGTAGTTCAGGGCGTATTCATAGGCTGCGCGCGCAACCCCCACCGCCAGCGCGCCGAGCGTAATGCGGCTCAACGTCAACAGCCGTTGGATGCGAATGCCTTTCAGCCCACCCAGTCGATTGGCCTTGGGGACGGCGACGTTCTCAAACTCAACTTCGTACATCTCTAGCGCCTGCACGCCCATCAGCTTCACGCGCTTCCCGACCTTCACGCCAGAGACGGTCGCCGGAACGATGAACGCCTGCGTGACGCCGTTTTCCTGGGCATAGACGAGAAAAAGTTCGGCCTGTTTGGCCAAGGGCACGTAGGTTTTTTTGCCGTTGAGGACGTACTCGTCGCCCCGTTTTTCTGCAGTGGTGCGCAACTCCGCCGGGTCAAACTGCACGACCGGCTCGACGATGGCGGCGGTGGCGCGTGGGAAGGAGTCTCCACAGAACATCGAAAGATATTCTGCTTTCTGTTGGTCGGTGCCGAACTGAGCAATAGGGATGGCGAACAGGTTGGGAGTCAGCAGGTGCAACGTAATGCCGAGGTCGCCCCATGCCATCTCTTCCAAATAGAGAGCGTTGGTCAGCGCCGAATACTCCCCATAGCCGCCATATTGAGCCTCGATCAGTCCGGGCAACAACCCCAGCTCCCAGCCCATCTGTACGACCTTCTCCGGCGTCTGCTTAGACTCTTCCGCCTCTCGGTAGACGGCGCGCAGGTTTTTCTCTGCATATTTGTGGACTGTGTCCACCAACATCTTTTGTTCCGGCGTCATGTCGAATGAATACATAGCTGCTCCGTTTGGGAAAACTTGGACGGGGGTCGGCTTTATGAAGATTCACCCGGGTATTCCCGCCCACTTGCTAAATGTCAAAAAGGGATTGCATTTGTAGCGTAGGGTTTTGATGTTGTGCAACGGTTGTGAGAGGGTTGAAAATTGCAAGCGGCGGCAGGTGAGCAACCACCGAACCATGCTTCCCCTCGTCGGAGAATCGTCATGCAAAATTGCGAGAGTTAAAGGTCGGCGCCGAGCAGTCGCTCATCAAACAGGCGACGGGTGTCACGCCGGAGCAATTCGAGTGCCTCAGAGCAGAGCTCAGGCGACTCGGCGAAACCTCTTTTTGTGAGACGATCGGCCATCGGCGCCAAGGCGAAGGGATGCACCGGCGGCGCCGACGCATCCCTCTTCCGTCGGTCTACAACTTCTTCAATGCTTCATCGATCTTTATTACAGCTTCTTCATAGTTCGGCAACATGCGCAGAGCCTGACGGAGCGTGGCGGAGGTCTCATCAGGAAGTCGTCTACGGAAAAATTCCGGAGCGCCGAGTTCCTCCAGCGTTGCCAAAATTGTCTTACGAGCCGCCGAATCAAAGAAAAGATCGCTTACAAGGTCATCCACCGTGTAAGGGCCGCGCGCATCAGGGTCTTGGTATGGCGCCGTCCAGCGCCAAACGCCGGAGCCTACCTCGACCGGAGCATCTGCGCCCGGCACGGTGACCAAGGCAGACGTGTTGGGTGGTAGGGACAGCTCCAGGGTGAAGACGCCGTTTTCGATCTTCCAGGCGACATCGACCGCCCCATAGGGAGTGAGATGGCGGGTGCGAGCATAGGTGAGACCTGCGCCCGGCCGCGGCTCCACTTTCATGCGACGATAACCCGGCTCGAGCGGAACCAGACCGCCGATCGTGCGGTGCATCCAGTCGGCGACTGCGCCGAGAGCGTAGTGGTTGAACGAGGTCATCTCCCCGGGATTGATGGAGCCATCCGGCAACATCGAATCCCAGCGCTCCCAAATGGTGGTTGCCCCCATTGTCACCGGATAGAGCCAGGACGGGCATTCACGCTGCGTCAGCAGGCGATAAGCCGTTTGATGATGGCCGGTCTGACAAAGGGCGTCGCAGATGAGTGGCGTGCCGACAAAGCCGGTGCGGATGTGATAGCCACCGGCGCGCACCAATTCGGCCAATCGATCGCCCGCATGGTGACGCTGCTCCGGAGTAGGCAGCAGGTCGAAGACCAAAGCCAGGGCGTAAGCCGTCTCGGCGTCGCACATGATGCGACCCGCCGGGGTGACGTACTCATGGGCGAACGCAGCCTTCACTTTCGCCGCCAACTCCGCATAGCGCTCCCTTTCTTCGGCGCGGTCAAGCGCCTCCGCAGCCAGAGCTGTCAGCTCTGCAGAATGAGCAAAATAAGCGGTGGCGACGATGGCCGGATCGGTGCGCGCTTGCCAGGGCTTATCGGGTGGAGCGGTCGGATCGAGCCAGTCGCCGAACTGGAAGCCTTTGTCCCACAGAAGCGTTTCACTCGCCACTCTAACGATGAAATCCACCCAGGCGCGCATGCTCTCGAACTGCTCTCCCAGGATTTGAGCGTCGCCAAAGCGCTGGTAGAGCACCCAAGGCGTTACCGTGGCGGCGTCTCCCCAGGCGGCTGCGCCGCCGGCGTTTTTCCCCAACACATTCGGGACGACGTGTGGAACCATGCCGTCCATTCTGCGCTGCTCAATTGCGAGGTCGCGCAGCCAGGAGCGGAGCACGCCGCTCACATCGTAGAGGTAGGAGGCGGTGGGCACAAAGACTTGGAGGTCGCCCGTCCAGCCGAGGCGTTCGTCGCGCTGCGGGCAATCGGTCGGAACATCCAAAAAGTTGCCGCGCATGCTCCAAACGACGTTTTCGTGCAGGCGATTGAGCAACGGATCGGAGCACTCAAACCAGCCGGTGCGCTCCATATCCGAGTGGATGACGACGGCCGTGAGGTTCTCGAGGCGCAACTCGCCCGGCCAGTCGTTGACTTCGGCGTAGCGGAAGCCGTGGAAGGTGAAGCGCGGCTCCCAGCGCTCGATGCCCTCCCCCTTCAGGGTGTAGCGATCGGTGGCCTCCGCAAAACGCAGCGGTCGCGTGCCCAGTTCGCCGCGCTCCAACACCTCGGCGTGACGCAGGGTGATGGTATGACCGGCGGGACCGCTGACCTCGATGGCGAGACGACCAACGAGGTTTTGTCCAAAATCCACGATCGTCTTGCCGGAGGGAGATTGAAAGATGGAGACAGGTTGAACCCGTTGCGTGCGGCGAACGGGCGGCCCAAGCGGAGCCTCCAGCGCGTTCATGTTCCATTCCAGGATGCGCACGCCGCTCCAGCCTGCATCGTCGAAGCCCGGCGTGGACCAACCCGGTTGCTCCAGACGTGCGTCATAGGTTTCGCCGTCGTAAATGCTGTTGGAGAGGATCGGGCCGGTGGCGGCGCGCCAGGCTTCATCGGTGACGATGCGTTCGACGGAGCCATCGGTGTATTGCACCTCAAGTTGCGCCAGCAGAGCCAGGCGCTCCCCATAGATGTTGCGACGCCCGCCTCCAAAGCCGAGTCGCCCCCGGAACCAGCCGTCGCCGAGCACGGCGCCAAGCGCATTGCGCCCCGGCTTGAGCAATCCGGTCACATCGAACGTCTGATAACGCAGACGTTCGTCGTAAACCGTCCAGCCTGGAGCAAAGACATGGTCGCCAACGGTCTGACCGTTGATCTCGGCCTCGTAAAGACCAAGAGCGGTGATGTACAGCCGAGCCGAGTGAATTGCGCTACGCAGAGTGAACTCGCAGCGCAGATAAGGCGCAGGATTCGACCGGGTGACGTCCTCATCCCAGTCCGGCGTGATGAAGCGGGCGCTCCAATCCGCCGGCTCGAGCAATCCCGCCTCGACGCTCAGCGGCTCACTCCAGGCGGATTCGCCGCCGTCCTTTCCCCAGACCTTCACGCGCAGACTGACCCGCTCTCGCGAGCGAAGCGGGGCGAACGGCCAATCCACCAGAATGGAGCGATCGGATTCCACGCGTTCGGTGGTCTGGCGCAATTGACCATCGACGGAGAGACATTCGATCGCATAGGCCGTCTGCCGCCAGCCGGGGGAAGCAGTTTCCACTTGCCAAGAGAGGCGCGGACGCGTGAAGCCGATGCCGATCGTCTCACGCAGGTGCTCGACCTGCAATCGGGAGACCATGATTTCGGATTGTGACATGACGCTTTCCTTTTCTTTGCGATTTTGGACTTTGCCGTTAAAAATTTCTTTTTACAGTGAACTCAAAAAACCGGCAAAAGTCAAGAGGTTTTTCACAAGCGTTTCTCGATCGCCCAGCCATACCCCAGCCCTATTTCCCGCTTTGATCGGCTTGCGTTACAATCGTGACGATGATTGGGGGGATACGCAACTCGTCCTATATTGCCTCGGCGCAACATCGTCGATCTTTGGCCGGATTGCGCATCGCGCTGGTGCATGACTGGCTCAATCAGATGGGGGGCGCAGAGAATGTCCTAGAGGAGTTTGTGCAACTTTTCCCGGGCGCTCCGGTGTACACCAGCATCTACGATCGCGAGCGCATGCCCGCCGCCTACCGCAACTGGGACATTCGCACCGGCTTCATGCAGCGCCTGCCCGGCGTGCACCGCCACCATCAAAAATACCTAGCTCTCTATCCGATGGCCTTTGCGCGCACCGACCTCAGCGACTACGACCTTGTGCTCAGCAACAAGAGCGGTTTCTGTCACGGCGTGCGCACCGTCGGCAACGATCGCCGCGCCGTCCACGTCTGCTATTGCCTGACGCCGACGCGCTATCTCTGGCTGTTTGAGCAATATCGACAACGGGAACAGATTCCGTCTGCGCTTGCGGCGCTGCTTCGTCCCATGTTGGCGCAGCTACGACGCTGGGATTACGCC
>JANWYX010000348.1 GCA_025055055.1 Caldilinea sp.
GTTACCACCCCGATGTGACGCTGGACGAGTGTCGCGCCTTGGCGATGTGGATGACATGGAAATGTGCGCTGATGGACCTTCCTTACGGCGGCGCCAAGGGCGGTGTGATCGTCGATCCCTCTAAATTGAGTCAGCGCGAGCTAGAGAAGATGACACGGCGCTACGCCACCGAGATCAGCCTCATGATCGGGCCGGAGCGCGACATCCCTGCGCCGGACGTGGGCACCAACGCACAGATCATGGCGTGGATCATGGACACCTACTCCATGCACCGCGGCTATTCGATCCCGGCTATCGTCACCGGCAAGCCGGTAGCCGTCGGCGGCACGCTGGGCCGCGAGTCCGCTACAGGCCTGGGCGTCACCTACATCACGCGCGCCATTCTAAAACAACGCTTTGGTCGCAGCCTAGAGGACGCCACCGTCGCCATTCAGGGCTTCGGCAACGTCGGCGGATGGACAGCGCGCACCATGCACGAACGCGGGGCGCGCATCGTGGCCGTCAGCGATGTGCGCGGGGGCATTTACAATCCCAAAGGGCTTGACCTGCGTCAGCTTCAACGCCACGTCAAAGAGACGGGCAGCGTCGTCGGCTTCAACGGCGCAGAAGCCATCACCAATAGCGAGCTGCTAGAGCTGGAGGTTGACATCCTTGTGCCGGCCGCTCTAGAAGGACAGATCACGGCGGAAAATGCGCCTAGGGTGCGCGCCATGATCATCGCCGAAGGCGCCAACGGCCCGACCACGCCCGAAGCCGATGAAATTCTGGCGGACAAGGGCGTTTTCGTCATCCCGGACATCATCTGCAACGCCGGCGGCGTGGTGGTGAGTTATTTCGAGTGGGTGCAGGGGCTGCAATCTTTCTTCTGGAGCGAAGGCGAAGTGCGGCAACAGATGGAGCGCACGCTGCTCGACAACCTGGACGCCGTCATTGCCACGACCACGCGGCGCAAATGCGACATGCGCACCGCCGCCTACGTGATCGCCATCGAGCGCATCCAGGAGGCGATGCGGCTGCGCGGCTTTTACCCGTGAGACTGAGTCGCCGTCTTCCAGGAAGCTTCTTGGAATGTAACCAACGATTCTGGCAATTGAGGCGCAGCTGCCTCTCTCGAATCATCAAAAGCTTTCTGGAAGATGGCGGCAGACATTTGTCTTCAGGCGTTCGTTTCCAGGCGTTGTGTTATACTGTCCCCCATGAATCAAGACCTACGCCGCAAGCTGATCCTCTCCCTGGTGGGAGCGCTGCTTCTTTATATTGTCCTCGTCCTATGGAGCGACATCCGCCAGGTGCAGAACGCCCTGCAGGCCTTCCCCTGGCAGTGGTTTCCCTTGGTGGTTGCGTTGGCGCTCACTAACTACGGCGTGCGCATGCTGCGATGGCACTGGTGGTTGGGGTTGGTGGGCGTGCAGATCTCTCGTTGGGATAGCGCACGCGTCTTCGGCCTTGGCAGCCTGATGATGATGACGCCGGGCAAGGTCGGCGAGCTGCTCAAGGCCTACATGGTCAAGAACGTCACCGGCGATCCCATCAGCCGCACGGCGCCGATCATCGTGGCCGAGCGCGTCATCGACGGCATCGCCATGCTGATCCTGGCCGGCGTCGGGCTGATCGCCTTTCCAGAGCCACGCGCCCAGTCGGTGGCCGTGTTGCTGCTAGCGACCTTCACAGCAGGCATTGTCGTCATTCAGATCCGCCCGCTGGCGATGCGCCTGTTGGCTATCGCCCATCGCATTCCTCTGGTGAATCGCTTTTCGGATCAGCTTTACACTCTCTACGACAGCAGCTACACACTCTTTCGTCCTGGGCCTCTGCTGTGGGCGCTTGCGCTTGGCGCGCTGGCGTGGGGTGCTTCAGGGCTAGCCTTCGGCGTCACGCTGGTCGGCTTCGGCGCGGAGCTGAGCTGGCAGACTTTCTTCATGGCGGTCTTCATCTTCAATATCAGCACGGTGATCGGCGCAGTCGTGGCGCTGCCGGGGGGATTGGGCGGCTTCGAGGGCAGCGCCGTCTTTTGGGTTGTGCGCCTTTTCGGGCTAAGCGCCGCCACCGCCACTGCCGCTGCGCTCGTGATCCGTTTCTGCACCCTCTGGATGAGCGTCGGCATCGGTTTTGTCAGCTTCTTGCTCTGGCACAACCTGTTGGCCGGCGCAGAAACGGTGAATCCCAAAGCCGTTGTCCGCAGCAAAAGCTGATAAAATCAATCTCCGTCGCAGCCGCCCTCGGCCTCGATATGGTCGTCGATTTCGGTCGGTCCCTTTTCTCCTTGCTCGTAGCCAATGCGCTCGCAGCGCACCTTGGCCAGGACGGATTCGAGCGATGGATGCGGCTGGTCTGTGGCGTCCAGCGCCTCGAGGGTGCGCGGGGCATCCGGTGCAAAGCGCAAGGAGTCGGCGATTTTCGTAAGCATGGCGGTCATTGCGGGTTCATGCGTGTACGCGCCGATCGAGAAGACAAGACGACCGTGCACCAGCAACACGACCTGTGCAGCGCCCGGCTCGCCGACCATCGCAACGTGAAGGCGCTGCCGGACGCCTGCTTCATTCTCCTCGGCCATTTTCCGGTGGCTCAATATCTCGAGCTGCAGCGGCGATCCGCCGTGGGCGGCCCGATAGTACATCTCGTGCCATTGTTGCAGGTCCTGACCTTCTGCGATCTCGTAGCCCATCAAGGCTATCTCGATCTTATCACCGCCCAGGGTGGCGGGATCAGAAGGATAGAGGGCTACGTAGTCCCCCTTTTCCGACGCCTCAATTTTCCACCCGACCGGGTGCGCAAAGGAAAAAAACGACGTTTGGTACGTCGTCCAGCCTTCCATTTGAGCTGAAAGCGAGGGTTGTGCAGTATGATCCGGCA
>JANWYX010000433.1 GCA_025055055.1 Caldilinea sp.
GCTCGCCGTCGCCGAGCAATGTCGCCGTATGTTGCGCCCGTGCTGCGTACATCGATGCAGCGCTGTGCCATCGGTTGACCACGGGATCAAATCGCTCGACGCTTGCCTGCGCCATCTCACCTGCATCGAGGCCGCCGACGACCAACAGCTCGCCGTCGCCGAGCAACGTCGCCGTATGCTGGCGACGCGCAGCGCCCATCGCAGGGCCGGGCAGCGGCTGCAAGGAGCCGGGCATGAAGATGCGCGTGTTGGCGCCGTCGCCGCCTGCGGCCAGGATGCGTCCGTCGAGAAGCTGTGTGGCGGTGTGCCCGGTCAATGGAAGCGTCGCCGTGCGGCCCGCCGCCGATGGTGAAATGAAATTCGCCAAGAAGAGCGCGGCAATCATCAAAGCCGAGAAGAGAGGAAGCTTGGGTGTGTTCGACGTCATGCGCATCATTGCTCCGAATGTGTGCACCGGCGAGCCTCTGACCGAGTGAGCAAACGCCCGAAGAGAATTGCAGCGACGCCGAACGCAGTCGCCACGTTGAGCGAGCGCTTACGGCCGGCCATCGGGATCGAGATGCATCGTTCACAAAGGGCCAGGAGGTCTGGATCGACGCCGGTCACCTCGTTGCCGACGACGAGCGCAAAAGGCGTCGGCGGCGCTTCCACCTCGAAGATCGAAGCTGCGTCTGCGTCTGTCTCCAGCGCCCACAGAGTCCATCCCTCGTTGCGTAAGCGGTGGGCGAGCGCCACTGCGTTGCGGTGATGGCTCCAACGCACACTGCGTTCGGCGCCGAGGGCGGTCTTGACCACCTTTCCGTGGTCGGGCGTCGGCGTGACTCCGCATAGATAGAGATGGCGCAGGCCGGCGCCGTCGGCGCTGCGAAAGATCGAGCCGACGTTGAACGCACTACGCACGTTGTCGAGCACTGCCGCAAAGGGTAGCGTGGAGCGCAGTGCATCTACCTCTGGCGCCATGCGTTCGACCGGCGTCGGCAGATGGCGCAGGAGGATGACAGGCTCTCCGCACCACGGGCAGCGGCCGTTGCGCATCTGCGCCTCCGCCGCCGGAAAGCGGAAGCGACAGGCGGGATCGCTGCATTCATAGACAGCGTGGGTCATGATGGGTGCTCAAGATGGATCTGCGCGTTGCGCGATGCGGATTGCATGGCGCTTGGAGACACAAACATACGCAATGCGAACCGTTCCACAATCAAGCCACCTTACGGATAAGCCCTTGCTCAACGGCTTGATTCAGCATGGCTTCGACATGACTCCACAGTGTCTGGGAGCCTTCCCGGATCGGCAATAGACGAGTGAGAACCGCCTCTCGATCCACGCCCGGTTCTCGCCAGGTACCGCCATTGTTGACATAATTTTGTAGCGAAGGCATTAAGCGGTCGAGGGCGTTGGCGAAGCGCGCTTCGGGCGTCCGGCGGGCGTCAAATTCTTCCCATAGGCTGCGCAGTTCATCGCGTTGATCATCGGGCAGCAGGCTGAAGATGCGATCGGCGGCGGCGCGCTCCCGCTCCTCCTTGTCGAGGTTGGCCTGCGCATCGTAGGCGAAGGTGTCGCCGGCGTCGATCTCGACGATGTCGTGCACGAGCACCAACTTGATGGTGTGCAGCAGGTCGATCGGCTCATTGGCGTGTTCGGCCAGCACCATCGCCATCACGGCCAGGTGCCAGGAGTGTTCGGCGCTATTCTCGCGGCGTTCACCGCCCACAATGGCGGTGCGTCGCAAGACCCGCTTCAGGCGATCGATTTCGAGCAAGAAGGCGAGTTGGGCGGCAAGGCGATCGTCGATCTTTGCGTCACTCATGTTTCCATCGGTCATGATGATCTCCTATCGATGCTCATTCTACCAGCCTCTCTCACTTCTGCGGAATCGAACGGCGGAGGTTTGGGCAGTTCGCTTTTTCGGGCTACAATGCAAACAATGAGATCAAGTAAGATGAAGGCGCGCACATGAGCACAATACGTCTTCCCGGCCTGGTGGATGCACACGTTCACCTGCGCGAGCCTGGGTATGAATACAAAGAGGATTTCACCTCCGGCACTTCTGCAGCGCTGGCCGGCGGCGTGACGACGGTGTTGGATATGCCCAACACCAACCCGCCGACCTCCACGCCGGAGCGACTGGCGGAGAAGGCCCGACTTGCAGCAGCCAAAGCTGTGTGCGACGTCGGGCTTTTTGTTGGTGCAACCAACACCGAGGGCGACGCCTATCTGCCGGCGGCGGAGCGGGCGTGCGGTCTCAAGATTTACGTAAATGACACGTTTGGTAGTCTGCGCATCGACACGCTGGAGATGCTGCATCGGCTCTTCCGTTCCTGGGCGGAGAAGGCGGCGCAGGTCGGCTATCGGATGCACGGCGCAGCGAAGGGGCTTGGTCCGATCACCGTTCACGCCGAGGAGCTGATGGTTCCGGTTTGCCTGGCCTTGAGCCACCTGTATAACGTCCCCCTGCATATCGCCCATGTCAGCCGCCGCAGCGAGATCGAGCTGATCTGCAAAGCCAAGGAGCGCGGGCTGCCCGTCACCTGCGAGGCGACGCCCCATCATCTTTTTCTTTCCGTCGAAGATTTGCCGAGGCTGGGCGCGTTGGGCGACATGCGCCCCCGGCTGGCGACGCCCGACGACGTGGCTGCGCTTTGGGAGCATTTGGATGTCGTGGACATCTTCGCCACGGATCATGCGCCGCACACACTTGCGGAAAAAGGCGTCGGCGCAAGCGAGACGCCGATTTCGCCGCCCCCTGGCGTGCCCGGGCTGGAGACAATGCTGCCCTTGCTCCTGACCGCCGCCCAGGAAGGCCGGCTCGACGTCCAGGACATCATCGCTCGTTGCGTGGATAATCCGCGGCGCATTTACGGGCTGCCCGCACAGTCCGACACCTGGGTGGAGGTCGATGTGGACGCCGCCTATACGTTGACGAACGTCGGCCTGAAAACCAGAGTTGGATGGACGCCCTTTGCAGGTCGACGCGTCTATGGGCGGGTGGAGCGCGTCGTGTTGCGTGGAGAAACCGTCTATCAAGAGGGTGAAGTGTTGGCGAAGCCAGGATTTGGGAAGGTGCTGTTTCAGGAGTAAAAAGCCAGATGCTGATTTTTTTTGATTTTCGTTTGATCGTTTGATCTGCAAAAGGAGCAACGTTTCTTATGGAACCCAAAATCAAACAGGTGGACAGCATGGCTGCCAACCGCACGGACAACGGCTTTTACGGCCAAGACATCATTAGCGTCAGCCAATTCGATCGCACCAAGCTGGATTATATTTTCAACGTGGCAGATGAAATGAAGGTGTTGGTGGAGCGCTTCGGCAGCGCCGACCTATTGCAGGGCAAGATTCTGGCCAATCTCTTCTACGAGCCGAGCACGCGCACCAGTTCCAGCTTCATGGCGGCGATGCTCCGGCTGGGCGGTCAGGTGATCCCGATCAACAACGTGCAATACAGCTCGGTGACCAAGGGCGAGAGCCTGCCCGACACCGTGCGTACGTTGGAAAGCTACGCCGACATCATTGTGATTCGCCATCCCGAGGTCGGGTCGGCAGCCATTGCAGCGCACTACGCCAGCAAGCCTGTGATTAACGCCGGCGACGGCGTGGGCGAGCATCCCACCCAGGCGCTGCTCGACCTCTATACGATCATTGAGGCGCTGGGCGAGGTCGGCGGGCTGAAGGTAGCGATGGTCGGCGACCTTAAATACGGTCGTACCGTGCACAGCCTCACCAAGCTGTTGGTCAACTACCCGGTCGAGTTTGTCTTCGTCAGCCCGGAAATTTTACGTATGCCGAAGGACGTGTTGGAGGTGCTCGATCGCACCGGCCACGCCTACGAGGAGCGCGAGGACGTCCATGAGATCATCGGCGACGTCGATGTGCTCTACGTGACGCGCGTGCAAAAGGAGCGCTTCACCGACCTTGCCGAGTACGACATGGTCAAGGACCGCTACATCGTCGACCCGGAGCTGATGAGCCGGGCCAAGGATCGTATGATCGTCATGCACCCGCTGCCGCGCGTCAACGAGATCAGCTATGCCGTAGACAACGATCCACGCGCCGCCTATTTCCGCCAGATGCGCAACGGCATGTACATCCGCATGGCGCTGTTGGCCGCAGTGTTGGGCAAGGCATAAGGCAACCGTTGCATGTTGGAAGTACGACGTCCTCATCCTCTTGCACAATGGTTCGTCGCCCTGGGCGTTGCGTGCATTGCCTGGCTGCTCATGGCGCGGCCGTTGTGGGCGCAAGCGCAGCCTCAAGCGCTCCAGACAGCCAATCAAGAGGACGAGGTCGTCTACATCGATAAAGAAGGGTTCATCCGCGTCTTCGACCCGCAGACACCGTCGCAGATGCCGACGGTGACCTTCCGCAGCCCCGAAGGCGGCTGGTTCGACGCCGTTGTGGCGGACGTCAACGGCGACGGCGATGCCGAGATCATCGCCATTTCGGACGACAGCGTGCTCAAAATTTACGATCCCGTCGTCGCCGCCGGCCCGGTTCGGCCCGACCGGCAATATGATGGCGTCTACTGGGATGAACTCTTCACCACCCAACTTCCCGGCAGACCGCTGCTGTTGGCGACCGGCGAGTTTGATGACAATCCGGCCACGCACGAAATCGTGGTAGTCTTTGAGGACCCGGACCGTCCTTCGACCTCGCGCATCCAGCTTTGGGCGCAGCCTGCGCCGCCTTTCGCCGGCCGCATCTGGCAGCCGTTGACGGACGCTACGCTGCGCGCCGTCGCCACCGCCGTTGCGACCGGCGACCTCGACGGCGACGGACGCGACGAAATCGCCGTTGTCGCCAACGAGGCAGGGCGCCTGAGCGTCTTTCGGCGCGAGGCGAACAACGTGCTGCGAGAGTTCTGGACCTCCGCCAGCCAGCAGCGGCCGTGGCGGGACGTCGCTATCGGCAACGTGGCGCCGGAGAGCTTGCTGCCAGAGCTGGTGGCCGTGCGCAACGCAGCGCCCCCATTGGCTTCGCTGGTGGTGCTGCGCTACAAGGCGCCTGACGAGTTTGAGGATGTCTTGCTGAGTCCGCATCTGCCGGCCCCGCGCGTTGTGTTTCTGGCGAATGTCAACCAGGCCGGCGCCTCTCAAATTTTTATGCTGCGCGATGTGCCGACGAACGACACGCGTCCCCGGCTTTTCAACAGCCGCAGCGGAAGCGGCGCCGGTTTTTCGTTCGAGGCGCGCCTCGATGCGGACAACGGCTATCGCGTTGCGGCGGCAGGCGATCTCGACGGCGACGGCAAGGATGAACTTGCACTGGCGCGAGACTCGGGGCTGCTGATTTTCAGGGAGCCTGCCTCCTCCCCCACGCTCACGCAGACGGTGACGACGCCCACCAATCGGCGCACGCTGGCGATCGGCAACCTCGACGCCTTGGGCCGCGATTTTCTGACAAGCAATCCGGCCAGCCTGACCTTCTCCGTCCGTGCAGGCGAGCGATCGCCGGCGCAAAGTGTCGCCTTGTCGAATTTGACGCGCAGCGGCTCGATCCCTTTTGTCGTGGAAATTCTTCCTCGGGTGGGGTTCGTTAACGCAACACCTGCTGTCGACGCCACGCCCACAAGCCTTTCCGTCGCCGTGGACGCCACCGACTTGCTGCCCATTTCCGAATTGAGCGCTGCGGAGGCGGCGACGTTGGGCGTGGATCTCAGCGTTGTCACACCCACCTACGGCGCCAACGTGGTCGTCACGGCGGCCGATCCACTGGTGCTCAATTCGCCGTTGACGATACCGGTGCTCATCGAGGTCACCCCCGGCATCGTGATGCGGCCCGCACAAATTAGCGTGATGCTGCAGTCGGTGGGTTCTCCGCCCACCTGCGATAACTCGTTTCCACTGACGGTGGAGATGCGTATTCTGGGAACGTCGGGCGTCACGTTTACGGTCGACGTTGCAGCGGTCGGCGGGCCGGGCGTTCAAGAAGCCGAGGAAGTCGAGGCTGCACTGCAAGCGACGACGGTGATCTGGCCTTCAAGCGTGCCTTGGTTGTTGGCGGCGTCTTCGGGAAATACCGTGCCGCAAACCTTGACGTTGACGATCGGGATGGAGGAGGCGCCGCCGATCCCGACGGCGGAGGCCGAAGTTGTGCTGAGGTCTACGTCGCCTTCACTCGTGCGCCGTGTGCCGGTCCGAGTCGGCTGTTTTCCACATTTGCTCTATGCGCCGCTGCTGGAACGATAGCTGCGTTAGGCGGCGGCGCCGATCACATGCTCGCGGCTGACCCCCATCAGCCGTTCCCAGCGCTCTGCCGCCACCGGATTGCTGAGCAGAACAAGCGCCACGTAGCTCGGCTCAAAGGGGCGGCGAATCAGCTGCATGCCGGCTTCCTCTGGCGTCTGATTGCCCTTGCGTTGGTTGCAGCGCTTGCACGCTGTTGTGAGATTAGTCCATGCGTGTTCCCCGCCGCGGCTGCGCGGGATCACATGATCGACCGTCAGCGCAGACTGGCCCGGTTTGTCACCGCAATATTGGCACGTATACGCGTCGCGCAGCATGATGGCGGCGCGTGTCGGCGGCACGCGCCGGTGGGGAAGGCGCACGTAGTGCACAAGGCGGATCACCAGCGGCACAGGGATGGTGCGATTGGCCGCGCAGAGCATCTGCTGCGTGGCTTCCAGCAGCTCCGCTTTTTCGCGTAGCAACAACACGACCGCACGGCGTACGGAGACGAGACTCAAGGGTTCATATCCGGCGTTGAGCACCAAAACCTGCTTCGACATATCTGGCAACTTGACAGTTTATCTGTGCTTGATTGAGTTGAGTGAAACCTACATCACAATCCTTCATTATGCAAGACACTGTGCACCGGTCATCAGAGTCGGATCAGCCACATGCGATCAAAAAAACCGGCAGATCAAAAGCCTGAAATGTAGACAACTTGAGTGGCGCGTAGCAGAATTCCCCACAAAAAAAGGCAGGTCAACGCCATTGCCAAGGTCTGGACCCGGGCGTCGGAAATTCTGCTGAAATAGGCGTAAGCAGCCGGCAGAGTAATCACGGCGACGACGCCGTACAAAACATGAATCCACGCCCGTGGCAACACCACGCTTAGCCCCTGGAACCACAAAATCCATCCTACGCAAAACTGTGCAAGTAAGAGCAGCTCGCCGATCACGGCGGCGCCGAACCAAGAACCATCGAGAGGGCGAGAGCGAACCCGCAAAAAGAATGCCCAGATTCCAAGCACCGCAATAAACATCGTGCAGGCATTGGCCAGTCCACGATGAATTTCCACCCAGTTCATTTCAAAACCACTCTACATTGTATTTGTTAACAATATGTTGTCGATGTGCGACAGAACAATGCTATATCTTGTATATCGAAATCACAAACTCTGCAAAATCTGTGATTATTTTCACACATCAAGACGTAAACGAGTTCAGGCAGGAGCGTGGACGCTCAGATACTGTTTCAACACGCCGGCGCAGGGGCCCATGATGTCGTAGGTTTCCCAGCCGGCGGTGGGTGACAGCGCAAAGATTGCGCCGCCCAGCACGTAATCGTTCTGGCGCATGGCGTTGTCGTACCAGACGAGCTGCTCGACGTAGGCGCCCGGCCCCCATAGGCCATAGCCGTGCTCCGCCCAGTATTGCTGAAACTCCTGCCAGCCGCGCGCCTCGGGGGGGCCGGGGCGATTTTGCACAAGGCCATCGACGCCGAGCTCTGTCATCACGAGGGGTAGGGTAAGGCCGGCAGGCGCAAGGATGTCTCGATACACCTTGCGGTAGCGTAACGTCAACCATCCTTCATCTTGGGGCGTTACGCCTGGGTAGCGTCCTCTTCCATCTGCGGTAGAGAGGTAATAGATCGTCGGCGCAGAGTATTCGTGCAGCCCAAGCCAGCCATCGTACTCAAGGGCGGCCTGGAGCGCCGGGAAAAAGGCGTTCCACAGCTCCAGCGGCGGCTGACCGGCGCCGAAATTGCCGACCACGCTGCGAATGCCGCGCTCGCCGAGCAGCCGCGTGCGTTCGGCCTCAAAGTCGGCGAAGCGCGCCATCTCCTCGGCATTGGCGGCGACCGGTTCGTTGTAGGATTCCCAGCCGTCGAAGTAGGGCCGCCGCGCCGGATCGTCGGCGAGGGGCAGCAGCGTTTCCACGAAACGGCGCGCCTCTGCGATGGGGTCCAACGTGGCCAGATTGATCTGCTCGAGCGAGATGCGCCCGATGATGCGCGTGCGCGGGGAGATGCGCTTGATGTCGGCGACGAAGGTGGCGTCGAGCTCCAGCGTTTTAACGACGGTGACCGCCTGCGTTTCGAGCAGCTCGAAGACGCTGGGGTGGTTGTGGCCGACGAACAGCCCCAATTTGCTGGGCGGTCCGGGCGGAAAAGGTGTCGCCTGTGGCGTCGGCGTGGGAGGGGGTGTGTCGGTGGGGCGCGGCGTTTCGGTCGGCGTAGGAAGGAGCGGCGGCTCGGCGGCAGCCACCTCCGCTTCGCCGACGGCGATCAACGGCAGATACTTTGTATAGCCATAGGAGGACGATGGCGTCACGACCGGCGATGGCGTAGCGGTTGACTGATTGCGTCCGCAGGCGGCGAGCGCCAGGGCGGCCATGCCGCTCATGGCCCCATGCAAAAAGAAGCGACGGCTCCACGTGCGCACCGGTCTCGACCCGCTTTCTTGAGCGGAGCCTGGCGAATTTGGGGAATTGAGGACGTCGTCGTCGATGGGAAGAGAGGAAGCCTGATTCGTTGTCGAAGTGTTATTCATGAAGTTACAATAACATTATCTGTGGATTGGCTCAAATTAAAACATCGTTTAACATCAACGAAGCAGCCATCGATTGCGTTCCCGATGCTGCCCCGTATGGATCTCGGAGAATTGTTTTGTGAAAAGGAGGCGTTATGGAGAAGTTCGATCTCAGCATCGAATATTGTGTGATGTGAAACTACACCCCTCGAGCCCTCAGTTTGACGGGCGAACTCTTAAATCTGTTTACTCCTTACATCCGTACGTTAACGTTGATCCCTTCCGGCGGCGGGCGCTTTGAGGTGCTTGCCGGCGACGCCGTGATTTACAGCAAGAAGGCTACCGGCCGCCATGCCGAACCCGGCGAAATTGCGCGCCTGCTGCAGGAAAAGCTGGGCTGGCATCCTACGCCGCTCGAAGGGTAGGATGGCTTGAAGTTCTTGCGTCGAGTTGCGAGGGGCGTCGGCGTCGGACTGTGCGCCCCTTTGCAGGCGCGGTCGATCACAAGCCGGTGGGCAGATCGACAAACTCAAACTCCAGATCGAATTTTTCCTGCAGATGTTGACCCAGCACCTGCACGCCGACGGTTTCGGTGGTATAGTGTCCGCCGTAGATCACGTTGATTCCGGCGTTTTGCGCGGCGTAAAACTCGGCGTGTGAGGTCTCTCCGGTGAGAAAAGTGTCGCAGCCCAGCGCGGCAGCGGCAGGAATCTCGCGGGCGCCGGCGCCGCTGAGGATGCCGATTTTATGGCTGATGCGCGGGCCATATGCCTGCACAAGACGCACAGGCCCCACGTTCTGCTCGAAACGATCCACCAGATAATCGAACTTGACGCCGTCCGGCGCCACGGCGATGACGCCGATCGGCGTGCCATTGACCGGAGCGAACATGCCTGCGAGCGTCAGCCCCAGTCGCCGCGCCAGTTCGGCGTTGTTGCCCACGACCGGATGGGCGTCGAGCGCCAGATGCGCTGCGTACAGATTGAGGTCGGCGACGAGATAGGCGCGCACCAGCGCAGCAAAACTGCCCACGAGGCGTTGCGCCGATCCCCAGAAGACGCCGTGATGCACCAGCAAGAGATCGGCGCCTTGACGCAACGCCGCCTCCACGCAAGGCATTTGCGCATCCACCGTCCCGACAATTTTGCGCACCTCGCTGCGCCCCTCGATTTGCAGCCCTTGCGGGCCATAATCTTTGAAATCATGGATGCGAAGATAGTCGTCTAGATAACTCACCAGCTCGGCTCTCTGCATCTTGCACCTTTAAGAAGATTTATGACGCTGAAGGTGGAGGCGCTCCTCGGCGGATGAACCTTTTGACCCCGCGCGCAAAGCTGCGCCTGGGCAGAAGGACGCGACGGCCGCACGTAAGGCAGATCATGCCGATGTCTGCGCCGACGCGCACGACTTCCCATTGCTTGCCGCCGCAGGGATGCGGCTTGCGCATCTCCACCACGTCGCCGATATAGATCGGTGCAGAAATTTCGATCATGATCACGGTGAATTCGTTGCTTGAGCGTGCTGCCTATAGCGTGCTACATACTGCGTGTTGTGTAAGCGATCATAACGAACTACGCACCACCCCCAGCCCTTTCTCTGATAGCTGCAATCAACCGGTCAAGGCAAGCCGGCAAAGAGATCGGTTTCTTTTCCATCGACGCCCGGGAAGACGCACGTGAATTGCTCGCGACTGGCGAGTTTCTGACGAATTTGCGCCGGCACGATTGCCAGCCAGCCGGGTCCGCCTGCATACTGGCTGGCGTGCGCTTCGCTCGCCGCCTGCTTGATCGGCAACGAGTCGGTGATGTCGATCGTCGTAGTGATGGGAGTCGCCCACCGGCTAATCTCCACCAAATTGATGTCGCGATTGCGTCCGACCGCCGTCGGGTCCTGACCGGCTAGGCGCATCAGCGGAATGGCGACTTTGATCAGATTCTTGGGGAACGCGCTGTAGTACAGCTTTTGTGGTCGAATCGCTGTCCAATCGTCGGTGGACGCCCTGTGGCGCGCCAAGTAGAATGCAGTTGTGGTCGCCTCACAGATACGAATGTGGTCGGGATGACCGTAACCGCCGAACGGATCGTGGGTGACCACCACCGAAGGCGACAGTCGTTCGAGATAGTCCAAAATTTCGTGGGCGACCTGTGCAATCGGTTGTTGCAGGAGCGCATCGGGATGGCTGTTCTCCGGCGAGCCGCGCATTCCGCTGTCCCGGTAACGGAGCGACCAGATGCTCTTCAACCCTAGGATGGCGGCGGCTTTCGCCAGCTCTGCCGAGCGAACCTGCGCCAGCGTATCGTGGTTTTGCAGACGGCCTTCATCGTCGACGGAGCCGGCAATACCGTCGGTGGCGATGATGACATGGACATCCACGCCCAAACGTGCGTAGTGGGCGAGCGTGCCGCCCGGCCCAAAACTTTCATCATCCGGATGTGCAAAGACGCCAAGCAAGACTCTGCGCTGCATAAAGTATCATCCTCTGCATGTTGCCTAGGCCATATTGTCCCATGCACGCTGCCGATGGTCAAACTGATAGGGGGACGGACGTCCGACAAACGCTGCAATGAAGGATGGGCGGTTGCACCTTTGTTGCCTTTTGGCTGCTGGGCTTACCCACAGTCATCGACAAAGGCTGCACAACGTTAAGAAAAGCTGCGCAACATGGAGAAAATCGGTATAATACGGCGAAAGCGTAAACGTGCATGATCGTGATTTTCGAGGGTTCATTCTGATCAGGAGTTATTGAATATGCGTTTTAGCCCGCTCCTGCGCATCATAGGAACGGCGCTGTACGGTTTTATTGGATGGGAAATTGGCCTGGTTCTTTCGCGTGCGCCGGGGCTGCATTTCGATTCATGGCAGCTGGTGATTCCTTTCACCCTGTTGGGAGCGGCTTTCGGCTTTCTGCTGGCACCATGGCTGGTGCGCGCACCGGCCGATGCGGCGCAGAGCGCACTGCGCCGCGTGCCGATCATCGATCTGGTGGCGGGGCTGATCGGCATCACCTTTGGGTTGTTGATCGCAGCATTGCTCAGCGTTCCCGTGTCGCAGCTGCCTGCGCCGTTCGGCAACGTCGTGCCACTGGTGCTTGTCTTTATGTGCGGCTATCTGGGGGCAGCGATCTTGGTGTTGCGCAAACACGACTTTTTCAGCCTGTTGCGGGGCAACGCAGAACAGAGAGCCAGCGCCCTCCGCTCTGAAGTCGCACTGACGCCATCGAATGGGCCGATGCTGCTCCTCGACACCAGCGTCATCATCGACGGCCGCATCGCCGATGTGGCCAAAACCGGCTTCCTGCTCGGCACGTTGACAGTGCCGCGCTTTGTACTGAACGAGTTGCAATACATCGCCGATTCGCCGGACAGTTTGCGCCGCAACCGCGGCCGCCGCGGGCTGGAGGTGCTCGACCGCCTTCAAAATACGCCGGAAGTCGCCATTACCTTTATCGACGATGACCCCGCCGACGCCCAGCAGGTGGATGACAAACTGATCAGCCTGGCGCGGCAGTACAATGCGCTGATCATCACCAACGACTACAACCTCAACCGCGTGGCGCGCCTGCAAGGCGTGCGCATCCTCAACATCAACGAATTAGCGAACGCCGTCAAGTCCGTCTATTTGCCCGGAGAAGTCATTCCGCTGAAAATTATCCAAGAAGGTAAGGAGTTCGGGCAGGGCGTAGGGTATCTAGAGGACGGCACGATGGTGGTCGTGGAAAATGGGCGACGCCACCTCAACAGCGAGGTGTTGGTACAGGTGACCAAGGTGCTGCAGACCAACGCCGGCCGCCTGATCTTC
>JANWYX010000004.1 GCA_025055055.1 Caldilinea sp.
GGCGGTCAACCGTTTTGAGAAAGGACTCCTATGCCGAACATTCTCGTCCTCCACAATTGCGATGCCCTCGTGCGCAACGACGACGGCGCCTATGTCGTGCTGCGCAACCATGATATCCACGTGCGCGGCAACCGCATCGCCGCTATCTTGCCGACGCAGCCGGTCGAGCAGATCGAAGCCGATGAAGTGGTGGCGGCGGACGGCCTGCTGGCGACGCCGGGGCTAATCAACACCCACGCACACACGCCAATGGTGCTTTTCCGCGGCATCGCCGAAGATGTGCCGGTGCAGCGCTGGTTTAATGAGTTCATCTGGCCGGTGGAGAGCAACTTGACCGCCGAGGACGTCTACTGGGGCATGTTGCTGGGGCTGGTGGAGATGATCGAAGCGGGCGTGACTACCGTCGCCGACCATTACTTCTTCATGGATGAGGCGGCGCGCGCAGTCAGCGAGGCAGGCAGCCGGGCATTGCTGGGGTGGGCAGTCTTCGCCAGCCAGGGCTATGCGACGCTGGACGCCACCGCCGCTTTCGTTGAACGTTGGCAAGGCGGCGCCGGCGGACGCATCCGCACGTGGATGGCGCCCCATGCGCCCTACACCTGCGACGACGACTTTCTACACGCAGCGGCCGCACATGCCAAACGGCTGAACGTGGGTATCCACATTCACGCGGCGGAAGACATGGCGCAGACCCAATCCAGCCTGGCCAAACGAGGAATCACGCCAATTCAGGTGCTGGAGCAGACCGGCGTACTCGACGTTCCAACCTTGATCGCCCACGGCTGCGGTATTTTGCCTGAAGACGTCGAACGATTGCGCGCCTACGCCGATCATGTCGGCGTGGCCCATTGCCCGAAGACCTACCTGAAGCTGGCCGCGGGTTTGACGCCGATTCGTCCATTGCAAGCCGCAGGCGTCAGCATTGGCCTGGGCAGCGACGGCGCAGCCAGCAACAACACGCTGGACATCTGGGAAAGCCTGCGCCTGATGGCGCTCATGCAGAAGTTTACAGCCAACGACCCGGAGGCGATGCCCCTCCACGCAGCACTCGACGTCGCCTTCCTTGGCAGCGCCGCGGCGATCGGCATGGGGGGCGAACTTGGACGTTTGGCCCCGGGCTTTTTGGCCGACATCGTGCTGTTGGACCTGAGCGGCGCCCATAACCAACCTGTGCACAACGTTGCGGCCGCCCTACTCTACAGCGTGCGCGCCTCGGACGTGCGCACGGTGATTGTCGATGGGCGAGTTGTCATGGAGAATCGCAAGCTGCGCACGCTCGACAAGGCGGAGATTCTGGCGCAGGTCAACCGCAACATAGATCGGTTGGCGCAGCGCGCGCCGGAACGACGAATTCAGGTCTACAATCCTTGAGGTATGTTGCATGGTGCCGGTTCCGTGATCGCGCCATGCAACACACTCCACCATTCACCTCACTGCACGATCATCGGCAGGTAAAGCCGGGAAACCATTACCTGAACCTGACCGTTGAGCGCACGATTGAGAATCGAGCGTCCGGTAAACATCACATCGCTTTGTCGAGGGCTTATCGTTTCAAACGACAACAGCGAGCCTCGTGAATCTGTCGTCGCCGTCAGGGCCAGCGTCGCCAAAATGAAGTCGTGGTCAGGGAAGGGAGCACTGGGCGCACGGGCGCTAAAGTTGATGCGGCCCTGCGCATTGTCTGCCTCATTCAGAAGGATCTCCGGCAGCGCATCTCCAGGCGTCACCGACGCAACCTGCAAGACGGTTGCGTCAAAGTTGAGATAGGCGGCGGCACCGTCCACCGGGTGGTTTGTGCGCACCTGCACTTCGACGGTGAAGCGTTCGCCGGGGCGCACCATCAGCGCAGAAGGAGCTATCACCAGCATCGTCTCAATGGCGGGCGAGGGAGTGGGCTCTGCCGCAGGGGTGAAATCAAGCGTGAGGTGCAGATCGCCGCCGGTTTGCGTTTTGAGCAGGGGCGCTTGCAACTTGTTCGTCGAGATATTGACGCCGTAGTCGGCGACCTCGATGAAATAGATTTCTCCGGCATTCACTTCCAGCGTTACGCTTGACTGCAAGGTGTTCTCGGCGTCGTCATTGCAGATGAGCCGATCGAGCGCGCCGCGTTCTCCTCTGAAAACGGCCAGTACCGTGTCGTAATTGCTGCCAAAAGTGTTTGCCGTCAGGACGCCATAGGTCTGCGGCGCGAAACGATACCAGACCGTAGCCTCGCCTCTGGCCCCGGTGCAGAGGATCGGATCGTCGTCGGAGACGGTAGCATACGTGGTGTTCAGAACCTGGTGGAAGGGCAGCGGCGTCGCTTCTGTGGGCTGGTCGAAGTCGTCGTTGGGGGGCGGCGTGGCAGGTGCAGGAGGCGTTGACGTGGGCGTCGGCGTGGCTCCAGGTGGTGTCGGCGTGGGCTCTGCCGGCAAGTCGAATCGCGTGTAGAGGAGACGGTCGGGGGAGCCGCTTCCGGCGTTGCTCACCACGCCCTCGGTGGCCGCAGCAATGAGCGCGTTGGCGACCTCGGCCGGGGAGGCGGAGAGCGCCCTTTGCAGAAAAAGCGCCGCTGCGCCCGCCACGTGGGGCGCAGCCATCGACGTGCCGGAGATCGTCTGCTCAGCGTTGTCGCCGGTGTGCCACGCCGACGGAATGTTGACCCCAGGGGCGAAGAGATCGAGACAGGCGCCGTAGTTGGAGAAACTGGCGCGTTGATCGACGCTGTTCGTGGCGCCCACTGTGATCGCCGTCGCCTCGCGCGCAGGCGAAGCGTTGCAAGCGTCCACACCTAAGTTGCCGGCCGCCACTACATAGACGACGCCTGCCGCCACGGAGGTGCGCACGGCGAGATCCAGCGCCGTGGATGGATTGCCGCTCAGGCTGAGGTTGGCGACGGCGGGCTTGATGTGGTTCGCCGTCACCCAGTCGATGGCTGCGATGACGCCCGACACGTAGCCGTTGCCATTGCAGTCCAACACGCGTAGGGGGTGCAGAGTCACTCCTTTGGCGACGCCATAGGTTGCGCCGCCGACGATGCCGGCGACATGCGTGCCATGTCCGTTGCAGTCGTCCGGCGCGGCGTCGTTGTCGATAAAATCGAACCCTGCGCCAACGCGTCCGCCGAACTCGCTGTGGCTTGCGCGGAGGCCGGTGTCGATGATGTAGACGTGCACGCCGGCGCCGGCGCCATCGTAGACGTAGCGTTCGTCTAACGGCAAGGCGCGCTGATCGATGCGATCCAATCCCCATGGCGGATTGGTTTGTTCGCCGGCGATCGTCACGATTTGATCCGGCTCGATCAGGGCGACGTCGCCGTCGCTGCGCAACAGTTGGAGCGCAGCAGGAGAGAGCGTGGCGACGAAGCCCCAGAACGTATGTTGATAACTGCGATGCACGGCGACGTCCGAGCGACTTTGCAGTGTGACCACCTTCTGGCGAAGAGCGGAGGCTGTGCGCACCCGATCCCCGCGTAGGACAACGATGTAGCGGTTCGGCGCAGCCTGCTGTCCACCCACTCCATAGAGAGGCGCCAACTCCACGGCCACCCCCTGCGCCGCTGTCGCCATACTTAAGGAAGCGTTCAAGAAGAGAACCAGCGCCGCCAAGAGCAACGGCCATGCCAGCACGTGGAAATGAACCCGACGTAGAGGAATGATCGATGGCACTCGTTTGCTTTGTTTTATGTTCATTTATTCGTGTCAAATCCGTAGGTTACGTCAAAACAAGGTATGGGTATTATGACAGAAAATTTGCTAAAGTGGAACGTCTTAGCACCCAGTCGGAGACATGCTTTTGTGGTATAAGCTTCTTGGACACTTCAAGAAGGAGCTTGACGAGCAACAACCCTGCTCAGCGAGTTGTCGTCTTCTTTTGCTACGACTTTTTGCGGTATCCGTTAGGGTCCTCACTGATAAAACCGTAAGGCCCCTGTCTGGCGGTATAGTTCTTTGGATAACAAATAAAAGAAGGGCGGCTACGAGACGCCGCCCTTGCGCCTGACTTCGTTCAACAAGTGCCTGCAGGCTCAACCCCTTTCATTCCGACTCTCACCTTCCGGCTTTCACCGTGTCACCGTAAACACTGCGCCTCCACTCCGTCCCCACACTTCGGGGAAGTACATCATCTCGCCGTGCACCGGCAGCACGCGGAACTCGCCAGGCAGCGAGGCGCGCACCCGGAAGGTGTATTCGTAAGCGCCGGCGGGCAGGTAGGTGGCGAAGAGCGTCACCTTATCATCGCGATAGTCGACGAAGCTCGGCGTCCACATCCACCACCCTTCCTCCGTCGGTCGGATCGGGCGCAGCGCCGGAGGAGCATAGTCATCCTGTGGCGAGACGGCCGACAGGCCGGGATCGAGCGGCTCCACGCCCGCCGGGATGGGCGTCTCCACCATCACGTGATAGAGGTCGGTCGGTGCCACGATTGTGACCGTGACGCTGAGCACGTCGCCGACGGCGGCGCTGTGCACGGTCTCACCGTTCAGGCTAAACCGTCGATCCACAGAGAGGCCACGGTCGAGCGGCTGCACGGCCAATGCATCGAGGTTGTAGCGCAGATGAGTCGTATAGTAGAGCCGGCCACTTTCGTTATCGCGCGCGATACGCAGGAGGTTGGCCTGATCACGCAGCAACTCGGTGATCGACGTGCGCAGCGTCGCTGAAGTCAGGATGTTGGTGTTGTCGAAGCGCCCTTCACCCAACAAGGCGTCGTTGAGCGTCGCCTGCCAGGCATAATCCGCCTCCAGCTCCCCGGTGTAGGTCAACCAGTCGGTCAGCGCGATGATGCTCCAGGCGGTCTCCTGCGTCGTGGCCCAGTGGCCGGCGGTGCGTGCGCTCACCAGCCAGCGCACCACGGTGGGCAGGATCGTTGCGTCTGGGCGGATGCGCAGGAAAGCGGCCAGCGCAACCGCCGTCGAGCGCACGTCGCTGCCGAAGTTGATGTAGTCGATCGCCTCCTCGCGCCATGAAGCGCCTGCGGCGCTGACCTGCACCGCGCCGGCCAGATCATCCATCAACGTCTGCACGCGGCTATCGTCGGCGTCCATGCGATGCATCGCCATCGCCAGGAAGGCCCTGCCGTCGATCGACAGCCGCTCGCGCACCTCGTAGAGCGTGCTCATGCGCCCGGCGTCCCCACGTCCCATCTCCGCCAGCACATAGTGCATGAAGGCCATTGCATTGAGCTGAGCAGCGCCGGTCGCTTCTGCGGGCGCTGTGAAGCGACCAAGCAGATATTCGGCGGCCCGATTGCGGCTGTCGATGGAGACCGGATAGCCGAGCGCGTCGGCGCTGTTCAAGCCCCACAGCACGTAGGCGGTGATGAAGGGCGAGCTTTCCTCGCCGGGCCAGTAGCCCCATCCGCCGTCGAGGTTCTGGCGGCCGATGAGCTGCTGCACGCCGACGCCGACCTGATAGCTTAGGTTGCGCTCTAGGCCGGGATCATTGATGTTTAGAGCCTGCAACGCGCGCACCGTGAAGAGGTTGGGCAGGAAGCGACTCACCGTCTGCTCGTTGCATTCGTAGGGGAAGTGCTCCAGATAGCGCAGCCCTTCGAGCAGTCCGGCGCCCAGGCTCGGATCGAGGGTAACGGTCAGTTCGCCATCGTTGGTGGCGCCGGCCGGGACATGGACGGCCTCGACGACGCCGGCTCCTGCAATCACGCCGCTGGAGCCGACGACCTCCGGCGTCTGATAGCGCACAACCGGAATTTCCATGCGCAGGCCGTCGGACAGCTCACCCGCCACAGCGGTAAGGGTCACGACGACCGACGTCGCCGCGCCGTCCACCGTCACCGGAAAGTCAAAGCGGGCAAATTGACCGGGTTCGAGTGCGGCGAAGGACGCCTCGCTCCTGGTTCCTCGCCCTTCGATCGTTGCGCCGTTGACCTCGAAGGTGAAAGCGCCCGCCGCCGTCGTCTCTTTGCCGCCGTTGAGAACGACGCCGCCGATGAAGGCGCGGTCGCCCACCGTGAAGAAGCGCGGCAGGATGGGACGCACCTGCAACGCTTTGGTGGCGACGATCTCGTGCATCGCCTCGCCGACGCGCGTATCTGGAGTCACAGCCTTGGCAGTCAGCACCCAGGTGGTCAGATTGTCGGGCAGCTTCACGCTGAACTCGATGATGCCGTTTGCGTCGCTAATTGCATCGGCGCGCCAGTAGGCGGTGTCCGCCAGGTCTTCGCGCACATCGACGCCCAGGCCGTCGCCG
Organism: Caldilinea sp.; assembly: GCA_025055055.1. Taxonomy (GTDB): domain Bacteria; phylum Chloroflexota; class Anaerolineae; order Caldilineales; family Caldilineaceae; genus Caldilinea. Next base: position 6,189 of record JANWYX010000004.1, read on the forward strand.
CCGCCGCCGCCGCCCTTGCCGCCTTCGGCAAGCTGCTGGCTGATGCGATCCTTGTTGATGACGATCAGCGAGCCGGTGTTGACGCCGAGCGGCCGCTGATAGTAGAAGATATCGACCAGCCTCTGCTCTGCGCCGTAGGAGCCCGCCAGCACGAGCACCGCCTTATCCACCAACGCCAGGCTCGTCTCCGCGCCGGCGACCGGATGGCCTGCGTGATCCCGCACGGTCAGCGTGTAGGTGACCACGTC
>JANWYX010000065.1 GCA_025055055.1 Caldilinea sp.
GGCGCGCGAGGTGAGCCTGCGCAGCGTCGGCGGCGAACCCGTCATCATCCAGCAGGTGGGGCCATCTCTGGAGGGTGAAAACAGCGCCCCGCGCGTCATCGGTGAAGTGGATCAAGGGAGCGCTCAACTGCTGGTGCACGACGGCGCTATTTATCTACATGGCGGGCAGAGCTATCAGGTGCAACGGCTCGACTTGGAGTCGCTGCGCGCAGATGTAACGGCCGTCGACGTCGACTATACGACGGAGGCCATCTCCGATTCCGAGGTGGAACTGCTTGCCTGTCATGCCGTGCGCTCGACGGGAGGCTCTCTGGCTGCGTGGGGGGACGTCGCCGTGCATACTCAAGTGATCGGCTATCGCAAGATCAAACGCATCACCCACGAGACGCTTGGAGTGTATCCGCTGGACTATGCGCGGCGCACGCTCGAAACGAACGCCTATTGGTGTGAGATTGCGCCGGCGGTGCAACAGGTGCTGGAAGCGGCCGGACTCTGGTTCGATTCGGTTAACGACTACGGTCCGAACTGGGAAGAGCAGCGCGCCGCCGTGCGGGCGCGCGAGCGGGGGCGTTGCGCCATCTGCGGTGGGCCGGAAGCGCCCGGACGTCAGCATGACGTCCATCACAAAATTCCGTTTCGCCTCTTCGGCTATGTGCCCGGCCTCAACGATTTTTACTTGGAGGCCAACAGGTTGGAGAATCTGATGCTCGTCTGTCGGGGATGCCACCGACGCATCGAAACCGCAGGCCGCTATCGGACGGGATTGGATGGGCTGGTCTATTTGCTGAGCAATCTGGCGCCGTTGCATCTGATGTGCGACCCCGGCGATCTGGGCGTCCATGTGGCGCGCGGGAATCCGATCGGGAGGGCCGAAGCCTCCGGCGCGCGCGAAGGAGCGCCGCGAGTCTATCTGTACGAGCGTACGCCGGCAGGATTGGGATTCAGCGCTCTGCTCTATGAACTACACGAGACCTTGCTGGAGGCGGCGTTGGAAAGTGTGCGCACCTGTACCTGTGCGCACGGCTGTCCGGCCTGCGTCGGCCCGGTCTTCGACGGGCAGACGCTTCAGCTTCAGACCAAACACCTGACCCTGGCCTTGCTCGAACGGCTTACGTCGTGATGGGAGAAACGTGATGGCAGGAAAATGCATTGCCGCATCTGCTCCGGCCTTTGGGAGCCCGAGATGACGAGTGTGGACGCACGCGCCTGGGGTGCGCCTTTTCGTATCGGGGCAACATCCTATGTGATTGAGGCGGGGCTGATCGAAAATGCGACATTTCTGGCGCCTCATGTGCAAGACATGCAGCTTGTGCTCTTTGACCTGCCGGATGGGCCGAGCAATCTTCCGGATGAGACGACCGTCGACCGGCTGGCGGAGATCGGTGTGCGGAACGATCTTTCATACACGGTGCACTTGATGGAAGATCTGCGATTGGAGTTCGCCGGCCGATGCGAATCGATGGAGGGACTTCATCCATCTTTGCGCTCCGCCCGTGAAGTGATCGAGCGCACCCGTGCATTGTCTCCATGGGCGTGGGTGGCGCATCTCGACGGGCGAAACGCGAAGGCGAACGAATTTCGCCTGGACGCAATGTCCGAATGGTGGCGGCAGGCGGGGGAGGCTGTGCGTCAGGTGAGCGAATGGATCGGCGGCGCGGAACGATTGGCGCTCGAAAACCTAGAGGGTTACCCCGCCGATCTCGTCACGCCGGTGGTGGAGCAGACGCAAGCCGGCCGTTGCGTCGACGTCGGCCATCTCTGGCTGGACGGTCGCGACCCGACGTTTCATCTGCGTGCGGCGTGGCGAAGGTTGCGCGTCGTCCATCTGCACGGCGTAAGCGACGATCTGACCCAAGCCCATCGTGATCATCGCTCGCTTGCGCTGATGTCGTCTCTCGCCATCGACGGCGTTGTGCATCTGCTGCTGCGCAATCGCTACGCCGGCATCGTGACGCTGGAAGTCTTTGGCGAGGAGGATTTCTGGTCATCCCTGAAGGCTCTTCACGCCAGCATTCGCCGTTTTCTCGATCTGTGAAAAAGCAAACGAGGATGGCACCATAGCAAAATCGTTTCACCACCGAGGCGCAGAGCACGCAAAGAAGCCCGCATCGGCAACTGTACGACCTCGGCGTCTTTGGGGTGAATTTGCATCGAAAAGTTTACATCGAAACGATGGGAAAACAATTGACACTTATTCTAGGCGGTGCGCGCAGCGGAAAGAGCAGTTACGCCGAAGCACAGGCCGCAGCGCTGGCCGGAGAGGTGCTCTATGTCGCCACCGCCGAGGCGTGGGACGAGGAGATGGCAGCGCGAATTGCGGCCCACCGCAGCCAACGACCGTCAACATGGCGCACACTCGAAGCGCCTCGACAGACAGGCGCAGCCATCGCTGCGGCGCTGACACCGGGCCTCGCCTGCGTGGTGGTGGACTGCATCACGCTGCTGGCGAGCAACGTGCTGTTGAGTCTGCCGGAAAAGAGTGACGAGGCGACGGCCGCAAATGCGCTCCTCGCCGAGATCGATGCACTGCTGGCAGCCTACGCCCAGAGCAATGCAGCGTGGTTTGTCGTCTCCAACGAAGTGGGCCTGGGCATCGTGCCCGCCTACCCGTTGGGGCGTCTCTACCGCGATGCGCTTGGCCGCGCCAATCAAAGGCTGGCGGCGGCGGCGGATCGCGTGGTGTTTATGGTTGCAGGTCTGCCCATGACGATTAAGTAACGGATAAGTTAAGTAATGGATAAGTTAAGTAATGGAGAGATGCTCGATGTCCATCAAGCCTGACCACTGGATCCGACGCATGGCGTTGGAACAAAAAATGATCGAGCCCTTTGTAGAAAGTCAAGTGCGCCAGGGCGTGGTTTCCTACGGCCTGAGCAGCTTCGGCTACGATATCCGCGTGGCGGATGAATTCCGCATCTTCACGCCTGCCACCGGTCAGCTCAGCGTCATCGACCCCAAGGCCATCGACGAGCGCGCCATGATGCCTTATCGCGGCGATGTCTGCATCGTTCCCCCGAACAGCTTTGCGCTGGCGCGCACCGTGGAGTACTTTCGCATTCCGCGCAATGTGCTCACGATCTGTCTGGGGAAAAGCACTTACGCCCGCTGCGGCATCATTGTCAACGTCACGCCCCTTGAGCCAGAATGGGAGGGACATGTCACGATTGAGATCAGCAACACGACACCGCTGCCGGCTAAAATTTATGCGAACGAGGGAATTGCGCAGGTGATTTTCTTCGAGGGCGATCCGCCTGAGGTCTCCTACGCCGACCGCAAGGGCAAATACCAGGGTCAGCAAGGCATCACGCTGCCGCGACTGTAAGGGCCTGGCGCCACAGAGGGGGTTCAATGATAGAGACGCGCCTGGACTGCACCGGGAGAGCAGAGGAATGTGATCAGGCCATCCTGAATCACGAATGGGGCTTCGATTGTCGCATAGTTCGACCAGGAGATTGCGTCCGAAAGCAGCCAGCGATGTCTGCCGATCTCCAAAATATACGGATGTCCCCACACGGCGGAGGCGCGCATGAAGTTGAAGATGCGCCGGGCAGACCACTCCGTCGAAATGGCAAAATCTTCTGGGCGGGGCCAGGGCTGATAGCTTCCCCCGGGCGGCTGTCGCCGATAGGGGAGCTCCCCTCCGGCGACGTGTTGAAGCACCTCCACCAGGAGACGACCGCCCACCCTCGCCATCAGCCGGGTAGCGTCGTGCTCTGAAATGCCATCGGAAAGCGGGACGGGGCGCTGCGCCGCAATCGGGCCGGTGTCAAACTGGGCGTCCATCCAGTGCACGGTCACGCCGGTGCGTTGTTCACCGGCGCGAAATTGCCAGAAGAGCGGAGCCGGGCCACGGTAGTTCGGCAATAAAGATGGATGCACGTTGAGAAATCCATAGCGCGGCGCCGACAACAGGGGTTCAGGCACGAGCCGTGGGAAACAGGCTACAACGCCCACTGCGGGCGCCAGCGACTTCAACGCCAGTGAAGTCTCCTCGGCTTTGATGCGTTTGACGCCATACAGTGGAATGCCGTTGCGCCAGGTGATGGTGAGCACGCTCTCCTGCACAAAGGTGGAGGTGAGCTGCACCGAATTGGGATCATTTTCCGCAACGGCTGCGTTCGGGGGGAGCAGCGGCTGAATCGTCGCCGAGTCCGAGAGCCCTGGCAAATTTTGTCCGGCCAGCCACACTGCGGCGATCTTGATGCGCGCGGCGATCAAAGACTCCAACACGATGCGGCTATAATCGCAGTCTGAACCCAAGAAAACAATCTCAAAGGCCATACGGCCGCTTCTCCATTCGGTGATCAGGCTTCCATGTTTTGCGGCGAGGCCCATTCCGCCATATCACGCGTGGCAATGATATCGACGCCGGTGTTCAACACGTTCCGGACGATTATATCACCGCTTGCGATGGGAGCGGAGACGCGCACGGTGCGCAAGGCCCGACAGATCTCCAACACCTTGTCTTTGGGCGCCGGTCTGCTTGTCCGCACCGGCAGCCTGGCCCAGCGCGCCTTGTCGACGGCGACGGTGGTGGTCACCATGCGTTGCGGCGCCGTATGCTCCTGGATTGCATACTCCTTGCCGCGTCGACAGGAAAAGCCGCGCACTTCGACGATGGCGTGCTCCTCCAGGTCCTCGTCCACCTCCAGACGGCAGCCCAACGGACAGCCGATGCACAGATAGCGTACTGTGACAGTTTCACCCATAACATCGCCCTTTCCTCGTATCACTGCTCTGCGCTTCGACCCACAATGTCGACGCGGAGCGCGTCGTCGTGGAAATGCTGCAAAACAGCCGGCTTTAACGTAAGGTTGACCATCTCCGCCGGAAAGACGTAGCGTAGCCGTTTTTCGTAAACAACGCGACCATCGGGCGCAACCAGCCGGAGTCTACAGGCTTCCAACATGCGACGCGTGCGCATGTAGACGGTATGCTCGCGTTCGGTGGAGATGGTGTGCGGCACACAGTAGGCGACGTTCTCGCCCGGCAGCAGGCGCACGTTGTCAGGACGCAGAGGTGCTCCGATGGCGAACCGACCGGCGCTGCGCCCGGCCAGCATGGCCTCGGCGCTGACGAAATCAACCAAGTCGTGAATATGCACCACATTGCC
>JANWYX010000068.1 GCA_025055055.1 Caldilinea sp.
AGGCGACGGGGCGTAACATGCCGCCGCAGCAGTAGACGTTGACGGCGGGCGTCAGCCGCGCCAACTCGTTCATCGTGCCCAAGCCGTTGCCGATGACGGTGAGGTGTTGGTAGGCGGCAAGGTATTTCACCATCGCAGCTACGGTGGTGCCGGCTTCCATGAACAGAATGTCCCCGTTGCGCACAAAATGCTCTGCGGCGTAGCGGGCGATACGTTCCTTCAGGGCGAGATTGAGCACGCGCTTGCTGTCGTAGAGGGGCTCGGCGTCGGTGCGACGCTCCACACGCGCAGCACCCCCACGCACGCGGCGCACGCGGCCCTCTTCCTCGAGCGCAGCCAGGTCGCGCCAGATCGTCATGAGCGAGACGCCAAAGGCCTTGCACAGCTCCTCGGCAGTAGCGCTCGTTCGCTCTTCGATCAGACCGGCAATCTGCTCTCTGCGCAACTCGGCGGGTAGTTTCGACATGGGCAATCTTCCCTTGCTTCCGATGTAAGATTTTTCATCAAAACATAACATCAAACATCGAATGCGTCAAGCCGTTTCCAGGTGAACAATTCTTTTGTTGTCATGATAGAATGTTGTATTTTGATAAAATCTTCATGAAATGAAGATACGAATTGACAGATGATGTTGCATATTGTAATCTGCTTCATGATTTTGCCATCCTTCGTGAGTTGCTTATGCAAAATTGCTTGCAGCAATGGTTCAATATATCAGGAAGTAGGATGGACTTTCTACACTTTGATCCGAAAGATGGTGTCATCCCTGCGCGCGCGCCGGTGCAGCGCTTTTTAAGCGACCTGGAATCGAATTTCGCCGACCGTGCTGCATATCGGGCTCGGCTGAACGAAAATCCATTAATTTATCGGGTGACTTCTATCGAAGACTACAGCGGGGCAGGACAGCTCCACTACGGGCTAGGCGTATTGATGCCGGGCAAGATCGGCCGCGAATACTTCATGACCAAAGGGCATCTCCATACATGGCGGCCGGCCGCCGAGGTGTACATCGGTCTGCGCGGGCGCGGGCTGATGGTGCTGGAAGATGAGCGCACGGGCGAGTGTCGCGTGACGCCGCTGGAGGCGAACACCGTGGTCTATGTGCCGGGCTGGACTGCGCATCGCACGGTGAACATCGGCGAAGAGCCGCTGGTCTACTGGGGCATCTTTCCCTGCGAGGCCGGCCATGACTACGACGCAATAGGCGAACGCAATTTTCGTATAGTAGTTATTGAGAAAGATGGCGCGCCCCTTGTGATGGAGCGGTCGGCCTTTCTCCGTGAACTGGAGGCGCAAGCGCTATGACGAAACCGGCCACATCCCTCATCCCAAAAGAAAAGCCGTCCGTCGGTTTCGTCGTGAGGCCGTGGGGTTCGTTCAAACAATATGCCCACAACGAGCCGGTTACCGTCAGCTTGATGACCGTCGCGCCGGGGCAGCGCCTCAGCCTGCAGTCGCACGCCGGCCGCGCCGAGCTGTGGATCGTGCTCGACGCAGGTTGCGAGGTGCAGGTCGGCGACGAGATTCTGCATCCGCAGCCGGGTGATGAAATTTGGATTCCGGCCAACACCCGGCACCGGCTCGCCAGCCGTGGGCCGACGGTGCGCGTGCTGGAGGTCGCCTTCGGCGACTGGCGACAGGCCGACATCGTTCGCCATGAAGACGACTATCGACGCCCTCAAGAAGGAGAATGAGTGTGACATTGCCCGATCCTTGGCGCAAGACGACGCAACCCCTCATGCCGGCGCATGTCTCCGCCGCCCGTTGCGAACAGGTCGCCGGCCGCTACGACATCTATCCCTCACAGGACCTCGGCGAGGGCCAGATCGAGTTCGGCTTCGAGAGACTGGCGCAGCGACTGGCCGACGCAGGCCGGGTCATCCTCGACGGCTATCCAGGCGTCTTTTGGGAAGATTTCCGGGAACGGCTCACAGCCGTCTTGCATGGGCTAGGAGTGCGCACGCATTGGGTTGACATAAAAAACGCCTCGAAGTCGCCGGAGGCCATCGACATACTGATTGCGCCCTTCCTGGGCGGCGACGACCCGCTCTTTGGCTTCCGCTTTGCAGGCAAGTTGGAGGACTTCTTCGACGCCGCAGCGTTGCACCGGCTTCGTCCCGATCCCAACGCAGACCTGAACATCGTCTACGGCTGTGGCGCGGCCTTGAGCGGCTGGCAGGGCGTCTTGGTCTACGTCGACGTTCCGAAAAACGAGATTCAATTTCGCCAGCGCGCACGCAGCGTAACCTGCCTGGGCGCAACGCGGCCACTTGACCCCAAGGCTGCCTACAAGCGCAGCTATTTTGTGGATTGGATTGCAGCCAACCGCCACAAGCTGGCTTTGTACGAGCGTATCGACTGGATCGTCGACGGCCAGCGTCCCGACGCCATCACCTTTGCCCGTGGGGACACGCTGCGTCGCGGCCTCAACCTCCTGGCGAACAACGTCTTCCGCGTGCGGCCGTGGTTCGAGCCGGGGCCGTGGGGCGGGCAATGGATGCGTCGCCGCATGCCACAGCTGGCGCAGGATGTTCCCAACTACGCCTGGTCCTTCGAGCTGATCGTCCCCGAAAACGGCCTGGTCTTCGAGAGCGACGGCTGGCTGCTCGAGGTCTCGTTCGACTTTCTGATGCACCGCAACCCCAATGACATTACGGGCGAGAGCGCAGCCGCCTTCGGCTACGAGTTTCCGATCCGCTTTGATTTTCTCGACACCTTCGACGGCGGCAACCTGTCGGTGCAATGTCACCCGCGGCCCGCCTACATTCGCCGGCACTTCGGCGAAACTTTCACGCAGGATGAAACCTACTACATCCTGGACTGTGCGCCCGGTGCTCGTTGTTATCTAGGCTTTCAAGAAGACATCGATCCAGGCGAGTTCCGCGCTGCGCTGGAGTACAGCTATCGTCACGCTGCGCCGGTGGACGTGGACCGCTTTGTCCAGTCACATGCGGTGCGCAAGCATGATCTGTTGCTGATTCCGAACGGTACGATCCACTGTTCCGGCGTCAACAACCTGGTGCTGGAGATCAGCGCCACGCCCTACATCTTCACCTTCAAAATGTACGACTGGATGCGCCTTGACCTGGATGGACGGCCGCGGCCGCTCAACATCGAACGCGCTTTCGAGAATCTCTACTTCGATCGTAAGGGGGCGCGTGTGCGGAGCGAGCTGATCTCCAGACCTTGCATGCTGGCGGGCGGTCCCGGTTGGAAGCTGATGCATCTGCCCACCCATCCGCACCACTTTTACGACGTCCATCGCTATCATCTGCGCGGCGCAGTAGACGTGCGCACCGAAGGGTCGTGCCACGTGCTCAACCTGGTCGAAGGGCGCAGCGTCCTGGTGGAGACGGCAAGTGGCGTGCGACGACGCTTCCACTATGCCGAGACGTTCGTCGTGCCGGCCGCTGCGGGCGCGTATCGCCTTATCGGCGAAGGAGGCGACGAGGTACAGGTGGTCAAGGCTTTCGTCAAGCCGCGTTCGCAATGGGTGGAGGGGGTGGTTGCCTAGATGGCGCGTATTTTTTTGGGGATCGACGGCGGCGGCACCAAAACCGAAGCCGCCATCTGCGACGAGACGGGGCGCGTGCTGGGTCTTGGCCAAGCCGGCGCCTCCGGCATCGACAGCGCCGGCGCAGAGCAAGCCCTGGTGAACATCGGTGCAGCAGTGGAAGCGGCGCGGCGTCACGCCGGACTGCCGGCTGAACCGTTTGATGGCGTCTTCTTCGGTATGGCCGGCGTTGTCTCGGAGGCAGATCGGGCGATCGTGCAGGAGATCGCGCGCCGGCTCCGGCTCGGCGACTGCGTCGAGGTCGATCACGACATTCGCATTGCGCTGGCAGGAGGCCTCTCCGGACGTCCCGGCATTGCACTGATCGCCGGCACCGGCTCTTCCTGCTTCGGCGTCAACGCCCGGGGCGAGCGCTGGCAGGCCGGCGGCTGGGGCCATCTCATCTCCGACGAAGGGAGCAGCTACTGGCTGGGCTGGAACGCCATCCGCTTGGCGATGGGCGCCTACGATGGTCGCTGGCAGACGACACTGCTGGAGCCGGTGCGGCGTCAACTTGGCCTAAAGGAAATGACCGACATTCACCACCGCCTCTACACACAAGGCGTCACCAAGGCGGAGATCGCCGCTTTGGCGCCGTTGGTCATCGCTGCAACGGAAGCGGGCGATGCAATGGCGCAGCAATTGCTCTGTCAGGGAGCACAGGAGCTGGCGCAAATGGTGGCGGCGGTGGCGCGTCATCTGGGGTGGAGCGCTGCACCTTGTGAGGTGACACTGGTCGGCGGCCTGTGGCGTGCGGGCGAGACGGTGATGGCCCCCTTTCGGATGGCGCTGGGGGACCTGCTGCCTCTGGCGCACATCGTCATGCCGGAGCTGCCGCCGGTGTTGGGAGCCTGTCTGTTGGCGTTGCAAGGGGCAGGAGTAATGATAGGCGAAGCAGTTTGTCGCCGACTCGGTCAGCCGTTGATGGGAGGGTACATATAAATTGATGCAAGGCGCTTCTTACCCTTCGTGCTCGAGCACCACCTTGATCGCCTTGTGCTTTCCCTTTGCGCCGGCCACACGGATCGCCTCTTTGTACTCCCGCATCGGAAAACGATGTGTAATCAGACCCTCAATATCAAGCCGACCCGCTCGAAACAGGTCAAACACCCATTCGTAGGTGTGTTTGCGCACGCCGTTCCACTCGTTCATGCCATGCCCGTAAGAACCGACCAGGTTCACATGATGATACCAGACAGGTGTTAAATCAACGTGAGGCATCGGCGCCATGTGCGCGCCGATCATCACAACGGTACCACCTGCCCGCACCCAACGCAGCGCATCGTTGGTCGTGCGCGGATCGGCCACGCAATCGTAGATGACATCGAACCCGCCGATCACCACGCCGCGGTTCAACGGCGCCGAGAAATGCTTGCCGCCGGTGATGCGAGCGACGGCGCCGTAATCGGCGCGGGAGAGGATGCGCTTGGCGCCCAGCTTCTCCGCCATTTGCTGTTGATGCGGATGGCGGGCGAGCACGGTGATCTCGGCCTGTGGCGCAAGGGCATGCACCACCATGGTCACCAACAGGCCGATGATCCCCGCCCCGACCACCAACACCTTGTCGTCGGCCTGCGGCGGAAAGCGCATCACCGCATGCACGGCGATGGAGATCGGCTCCACCAATAGCGCCTGCTCGCAATCGAGGTCGGGCGGAGCCGGATACACCGCACTCTCATGGGTGATGTAGGCGTCGCCGAAGCCGCCGCCAATCCCGCGCGGCCCGGGCTCCGACTTGTTGACGCAAAAATGATAATCCCCCAGCGCACAGTAACGACATTTCGGCGCCAACTCCAGCGTTTCGCAGTTGGCGCCGGCAAAATGGGTGTCCATGAGCACGCGGTCGCCCGGTTGAAAACGGCTTACGCCTGCCCCTACCTCGGTCACAATGGAAACCGTCTCATGTCCAAGCCAGAAGCGAGCGAGGCCGGGCAAGGCCGCAGGAGCGATGGAGGGATCGGCGTGGACGAAAAGCAGAGAGAGGTCCGAGGCGCAGATGCCGCAGGCCAGGTTGCGCACGCGCAGCCACCGAGGCCCGGGCAGCGGAGGATCGGGGAACTCTGCTGCCCGGGCAGCCGAAAGGGGAGTCCAGACAAATTCGGG
>JANWYX010000128.1 GCA_025055055.1 Caldilinea sp.
AGATGATTGGTCGGCTCGTCGAGGATGAGCAGGTCGGGTTTCTCCAGCAGTAAGCGCGCCAATAGGGCGCGCGTCTTTTGGCCGCCGCTCAACATCGAGATCTGGAGATTCCACTCACTGCGCGTAAAGCCGAGGCCGTAGAGCACCTGCGCGATGCGCGTTTCGTACTCGTAGCCGCCGGCGCGCTCGAACTGCTCCTGCGCAGCGCTATATTCGGCCAGCAACGCTTCGCTGTGCTCCTCGGCCATGCGCTGTTCGAGTCGACGCAGCTCCGCCTCCTGGCGCCGCAGCTCGGCGAAAACGCTCAACAATTCGTCATATAAGGTGTTGTGTCGACCTGCGAAGGCGTCGATCGCCTCCTGGCGCAGATAACCGATGCGAGCTCCGCGCGCCAGTGTCACGCTTCCGGTCGTCGGCTGCAGAAGCCCGGCCAGCACGCGCAGCAACGTGGTCTTGCCGATGCCGTTGGGGCCGACAAGGCCGATCTTGGCATCTTTCGCAATCGAGGCCGAAACGCCCATGAAGACATCGTAGTCGCCAAAGGCGACGCCGAGATTCGTGGCCGTTAAGATTGACATGTTCCGTATAGATTGAAAGCTCTCACCATGTTCCTCACTTCGCCTGAACGATAGCCCGTGTGATCAGCGCGTATAAAGTTCCGGCGGCAGGTGCGGCACGCGGTTGAGATAGCGCAGCGCGATCAGGCCGCTCTCCAGAAAGTCCACACGACTGACGCCGGTGTTGAGATGAGAGAAGAAAAAGGTCGATTGTTCGCCTGCGCCGATCAGCGCCTTGAGCAGCTGATCCATGAAGGTACCGTGCGTCACCATCAAGAGCACGTCGTCTTTGCGCGTCTTTGCCCATGCGCGCAACGTCTCGGCAACGCGCTGTGCGCGCACCGCACACTGCTCGAGCGTTTCATAGCCGTTCCACCACCAGCCGTCGTCGGTCACTTCCGGCGGCAGGATAAAGCCCGGGAAACGCCTTTGCATTTCTTGCTTGCCCATGCCGGAGAAGTTGAGGGCCGTTCCGTTGCGCGGGTCGCCGGTGAAGAGGCCGCCGTGTTCGTGAATGTCCACCCACACTGCAGGCGCCAGGCCGAGCACGGCGGCCAGCGGCGCGCTCGTGCGCAGCGCGCGCAGCATCGGGCTGGTGTAGAGGGCGGTCACGGGTTGCTCGCTGATGCTAGCTCGGCGCTCGGTGAGGTCGGCGTCAGGTTGCAGTGCGTCTCCAAAGAACTGCGCCAGACGCCGGACCTGCTCTTCACCGACCGGCGTCAAGTCGGGTTCATGGCTGCGCGTGGCGATGTATTCGTCGTAAGCCATCTTGTCGGCCAGCACGTTGTTCACCGATTGTCCGTGACGAACCAGCAATAGTCTCATCCGAGGGCTCCGCATTTCTCTAAAGCGTTGGGACGACTTTCGCCAGGCGCTCCACCATCTTCTCCAGGTCTTGCGTGCGCTCGGCGATGCTGAAGCGCACGTGGCCTTCGCCGGCCGGGCCAAAGGCGCTGCCCGGCGTGCCCACGATCAACGCCTCGTCGATCAGCGCCTGCGTGATCTCCAGGCTGCTTTTCCGCGTCTGCGTGAAGCGTGGGAAGACGTAAAACGCGCCCTCCACCGGCGGACACTCGATGCCGGGAATTTCCTCAAAGGCGTCGAGCACCATGCGCCGACGTCGGTCGTAGACGGCCACCATCTCCTTGACGCACTCCTGCGGCCCGTTGAGCGCGGCCACGCCGGCAGCCATGGTGAAGCTGGCGGCGGACTGTGCGCTGTGCGTCTGATAGATGCGCGCCAATCTGACGATCGGCTCCGGTCCTGCCAGCCAGCCGAGTCGCCAGCCGGTCATGGCGTAAGCTTTGCTGAAGCCGTTGACGACGATCGTGCGTTCCGCCATCCCCGGTTCGGCGGCCAGGCTGTAGTGAACGTTGCCATCATAGATGATATGTTCGTAGATTTCATCGCTGATCACGTAGAGGTCGTGCTGTTGAGCAACATACACGATGG
>JANWYX010000135.1 GCA_025055055.1 Caldilinea sp.
GCGAATGTAGCCGCTGATGCCGCCCATCACGTCTTCGCCCAGACTGGAGTCGACCAGCGCCTTGCGCAGTGGAGAGGCCGGCGCGCCGATGACGGCGTAGGAAAGAACGCTTAGCGCCATGCGCAACGAGGGGTCGGCAACCTCCGGCAGCGCCCAGCTCACGTTGATCATGCTCTTGCGTTCCAGATCGCTTTCACCGTCGACGCCAAAGGGGACGGTCATCCTGCGCGGCTGCGCAAACGGCGGATGCACCGGCGGGATGTCTGCGGGCGGCGCAGGATCGAACTCGCACAATACGGCGTCGAGGATTTCCAGGCGCCGCAGCGGGTCGTCGTCGCCGTAGAAGAAAAAGAGCGCATTGGAGGGATGATAGTGGCGGCGATGAAAGGCGACGAATTGCGCATAGGTTAACTGCGGAATTGCACGCGGATCGCCGCCGTAGTCGTAGCCGTAGCCGGTCTCTGGGAACAGTCCCTGCATGGCCGCGCGGCTCAGGATCGCATCGGGCGAAGAATAGACCCCCTTCATTTCGTTGAAGACCACCCCGCGGTAGACCAACGGCGCTTCAGGGTCTTCCAGCTCGTAGTGCCAGCCCTCCTGATCCAGGTGATGGGGTGTCAGCAGCGGATGAAAGACGGCGTCCAGATAGACTTCGATAAGGTTGTAGAAGTCCTTCAGATTAGTGCTGGCCACCGGATAGGTGGTCTTGTCGGGCGAGGTGAAGGCGTTCAGGAATGTGTGCAGGGAGCCTTTGAGCAACTGTACAAACGGCTCCTTGAGAGGGTACTTCTGCGAACCGCCCAGCACGGAATGCTCCAAAATATGGGCAACGCCCGTCGAATCTGCGGGCGGCGTACGAAAACTGACGCCGAAGACCTTGTTCTCATCGTCGTTTTCAAGCGAGAGCACCTGCGCGCCGGTTTTGACGTGGCGATAGAGTCGCGCACGCGTCTTCAGTTCGACGATGGTTTCGTCCCGAGTCAGTTCGAAGCCGTGAAAGGTTGTGTGGGTCATCGCCTTCCTGTGAGTTTGCATAGAGCTTACCAATGAATTCACGTTTCCACCAGATTTTTCAGCGAATGAACAGTCTATTCCTATGACTGATTCAATTCCTTGCACTGACTTCTTGTGTCACAGCAAGTTAAAATGTGTCAGTCAATCATGCTTATCCTCTCGATTTGCTCAAGGCTCTTTGTCTGCAGAATGTGCCCCGATTCAGCTGCGATCCGCGCAACGGACCGCCTACTTCAACCGCTTGTTGGGTTCTGCTCGCCGCGTCCAGCATGGACTTGAAGCTGCCAGCAATACGTCGCAATTCGTCAAAAATCGGCGGCTGACTATCAAAATGACACGCGCAGCACCGCACTTGCAAAACCTGTGCGGAGATTTGCGTCCGATCTTCGTATGTAGCCTTGTTCTTTAACAGAACCGGCGCAAGGTAGCAGTCAATATAAGTTATCTATTGTATCTCGATATGGCAGAATAGCAAAGGGTCGATTTATTGCGCCTCCTAAATGGAACGCGGCGCCTTCGGTCAGATCATCGCTTCCTTGCGCAAGAAGTGTCTCGACCCGCTCATCGGCCGCCCCTGGACGCGACAACGATTGGTGCAAGCAAAGCAGGCTCTCCCTGCGCATTGTCGCCAACCTAGAACAGGGTAAAAAGGCGACGATAGATGGTGATTTATTGGAACGGCTGGCCTCAGCCCTTCAGCTGACGACGCTGAACGTCGCGAGTTCTTTATCCTGGCAATCAGCATACATGGCCATGCGTTGGCCGCACCGAGCTTTAAAGCTGAAGAGATGGCCGGAGATCTGCTCGATATTTTCGCCAACTTGCATCAACCTGCGTTTCTTTACGGCGACTACTTCGACATCATCGCCGTCAGTCACGCTGCTTTGCTTTTGCACAACAATCTTAAAACCTTCAGCGGAAAAATTACAGCCTCAAGACAAGAGGACTTCGAGTTATCTGCTTTGATTCATCTCGTTCGACGCCGTTTCCTCTTTCTCCTCCATAAGTCGATTGCCTATCCATTCTGAACCTCCTTCTTCCAGAGCGCAACGCAAGGTGGGGCGACATCGGGTGTTGGCCTTTTGACGTATGCGTTCTTGTTTTCGAAAATATCATGGGAGCAAATCTTGGAATGCGAATTCAAGCAAAAACCTACCCGATTTTAGGTGGTGCACTTACCTGATTTTAGGTAGTCGACCGCTCAAAATTGGATAGGCCGCCTCGCTGTAACAGAATCGATGCTGGCAATCCACTGCCGTAGCGTTGTTGGATTTCGTTATGTTAACATATTGGCGCGTATGTCTGAAAGCAACCCCCTGTTTGCGAAGAATCGGGATGCCGGGGCGGTTACGGCGCAGCAGATCGAGCTATAGGTGGCCTGGAGTACCGACGCATTTTTCAGCGCAATACTTAGAACTCATTTCAAAATGAAGGGTGGTGACAGACGGGAGGGGTGAAGTAAACCTTCGCCTGTCCAAGGAAAGACATGGGACAGGTGCTTTTAACGAATTTTGAAATAACTTCTAGATATTTTTCAATCGAGACGCGAGCCTCATATTCTTTGCTCAAATGGTAGGGTGGCGAGGTCACAATCAGCGCACAATAGAATTGCCCGGAATTTATGTGACCAATTCGCGTCTTTCTGGAACCGTTCGACCGGTTGCAGAAGAAGCTCACGCGCCGCAAGGACAGCCTCGTTCGCGTCCGACCATCTCGACAAAGGCAGGCAGCATCTGTAGCGTGGTGTTGAGGCTGGCGCGCACTTCACCCATCGGCTCCGGCTGGGCGCGGTCGGCTGCGTAGCCGCTGATCGTGACCAGCCCTGCATAGCAGATGCGCATCTCTTGCGCCAGCGAGACCTCCGGCGCCAGGTTATACGTGAGCACATCCGCCCCCCAGTTGCGAAACATGCGCGCCTCGGCGCGCGTCTCGCGACGCAGAAAATCCACCCCGATCGCCACCGCCTCCGGCAAGCCTGGGAGTAGTTGGCGGATGGCGGCGTTCATTTCCGGGCAGAAGGGCGCGCGCACGCCGCCGTAGTTGATGTCCAGGCCGGTGTGCGCATCAGCGAAGAAGGTGTCCGCCTGATGGCTGGTGTAGCCGATGTAATCGTCGACGATCACCGGCTGCCCGCGCTGCAGCACCGGATTGATGGCGATGCCCATGTCCCAGTTCAAGATGCGCTGAACGCCGAGTTGTCGCGCCGCAAAGAGCGTGGCGCGCGGGTCGGTGCGCGTCGGTAGGCCGGTGTAGGGCTGAACCCACACCGAGTGCGCTTCGCTGCATCTGCGCAGCGCAATGGGCCCCGCCTCGCCGTACGGCGTCAGGTAGGTGCGCTCTTCGACGACTTCGCCCAAAATATCGAGTGCGCTGGGCGGCAGCAAGACGGCGAGAAGAATTAAGAGATTGGCGGTCGGCGTGACGGCGTTCATAAGGTCCGATCAGGTTGCGAGATGACCCTCTTTTGTCGAAGTTCTTAATCTTGGCGACTTCAATGGTACCAGAGATTGCGACCGTCGCAGAAACCCGCCCAGGAGTGAATTGTTACGTTCGCACATTTGAAGTCATGGGGCGCGGTCGATCAACCGCCCAAATGAAAACAGCACTGCCAAAGCGGAGGACAAACGCCAGCACGAGCGCCATCTGCAAGTTAAGCCAGTCGGCCGTCAGCGGGCCGAGCAGGGCGCCCAAGAAGATGGCTGCGTTGAGCGCCAGATTGTACCAGGCCAGATAAGCGGGGCGGTCGTCCGGCGGCACTTTTTCAAGCAGGTAATTGGGCAGCGCGCCGCCTGCCAGCCCCCACGCCAGACCACCGATCAACGATGTGACGGCGTAAAAGAAGAGATTCGGCATGAAAGCGGTGAAGAGCGGATAGGTGCTCAGCAGCGCCACGCCGACTACGGTGAGCAGGTGATTGCCATAGAGACGCGTCAGACGATCTAATTGCAGCGAGGTCACCAGCACGCTGCCGTGGAAAACCGCCGTTCCGATCGCGATCTCCATATCGCTAAAGCCCAGCTCTTCAACCCAGCGTAGCGGGAAAAGCGCCACCGGCATAAATTGAGCCAGATGGAAGCTGAACAGCGCCAGCAGCACCCAGCCGTAATGCCCCTGGATGACGTCGGCGCGCAGCAGGTCGCGGCCACGGGCGAAGATGCGCGGGGCCACGCTCACGCGCTGACCCACACCCTGTCCGGCGCGCACACCCCCAGGCTGTGCAGCGTCACCGATGATCTGGCGAATGCGCGCAGGGGCATCGCCAGGCCGCTCGCTTACATCGCGCAGCTGTGCGAGATGATAGGTGCTCATCGCCGCGCCGATAAAACCGATGCCGAAGACGAGGGTGTAGCCCACCTCCAGCGACGTGATCTGTAAAATGTAGCCCGCCGCCAATGAGGTGATCACGTAGACGACGGCAAGCAAGGCATTGCGACGCCCCACCACATAACCGCGCCACTCTAAAGGCACGGCCGCTGCAAAAAGCGCGTTGAAGCCGATCACCAGCGCCACGCCGGGGATGGTGAACAGCAGCGTGCTCCAAATCAGCACATCCACCTGCGCCGAGCGCGGCAAAAGCAGCGGCAACAACGCATAGATGAGATACATCCCGCGCGCCGCCACCGCCGTCCACAGGACAGATTTCCCCATCGGGCGCTCTTGCAGCCAGCGGCCGGCGGGCAGCGTAAAGATCAGATTCACCAACGCCGGCCCGGCCGTCAACATACCGATCTGAAAAGCGTTGGCGCCGATGCGTGCGGCGTAGACGTTCAGAAAAGCCAGGGTGGTGCCCGCCACGAGGCCAAACCAGGCGATGTCCCAATACAGATGGTGAAAACGACGTCTGAGTTCGGGAGGAGGGATTTGTTGCGTGCTCGCCGGCGTGAACCAGGGCATCCGGCGCATCAGGCGTTTCATGTGTGCTTCCGAAAAGTTTGTGTTTGGCCGTTCAGGCTGAATTTTTTCGTCAACAATAGCCCACTTTTTGCGTACGCGCAAAAAAGAATTGCAACATACCCTCCATGCAACGTCGTGCTTGAAAGGTTGGTTTCCAGAAAAGCATTGGAATTTTTTATACAAAAAATATATAGACCGTTCGGTATAATCAAAATATGAGCAATAGGACGCGACAGCAGCTCGTGGAGACGACTTCGCGTCTGTTAGAGCGGCAAGGCTATCACGGCACCGGCCTAAATCAGATCGTTCGCGAAAGCGGTGCGCCGCGCGGCTCGCTGTATTACTACTTCCCAGAAGGAAAAGAAGCGTTGGTGGCGGCGGCGCTCGCGGAGCAAGGCGATCGTATGCGCCGCTTCACCTCAACGATTCTGAGCGAGATTGAAGACGCCGTTGAAGCAGTCGATCGAGTCGTGGAGAGGCTGATCGAATTTTTCAGCGTCAGCGAACATTGCGGCGGCGCACCGTTGGCGGCGGTGGCGCTGGAGACTTCGGCCAGCAGCGAGCGACTGCGCACCACTTGCGCCGACGCATATCAAGGATTGATCGATGTCTTTGCCCAGAAACTGACGCAGGCCGGCTATCCGCTGCAACAGGCGCAGGTGCTGGCGACCACCATCGTCGCCGGTATAGAAGGGGCCGTGATCCTGAGCCGCACCCAGCAGTCAACATTGCCCATGGAGCAGGTGCGCGCTGCGCTGCACACGTTGTTGACACAAGCTGCACTTGCGCAACGTTGCTGACCATTTCGCTTTTGCGATCTCGTTTCAACGGTAAGTCTTTTGTGAGAAGGGAGAAGGAGGACGTATGGCCAACGTGATGACGAGTCAACCCTCTGCGAAACTGTCGACGTCGCGCATCCTGCAGGCGGGGGGCGTCGCCATCGTCGGGTCGGTGATTGCCAACCTGATTGTCTATTGGATCGGTAAGATGCTTGCACAGCCGCCGGCTGATTTTCAGCCGTTGGCCTCGCCTGTGCCGACGATCCTGTTTACAGCGCTTTTTTTGGCGATCGCCACAGGAGTTTACGCGCTGATCAATGCAAAGGCCGCCGATCCGGTGCGCATGTGGACAATTGTAGCCAGCGTTGCGTTGGTTCTGAGTCTGATCCCTAATTTGATGCTGCTGGTGAATCCGTCCGCCCTGCCGGTGGGGACGCCGACGGCAGCCGGTGTGTTCGTGCTGATCGTCATGCACTTCGTGGCCTACGGCGTCGCCATGTGGGCCTTCGTGAAGTGGGCGCATCAGCAATGATCAGATCCAGTCTCTATCTTCCGCATAGACGCAGGAGATAGAGGCTGGAGATTTTCTTTTTAAAACAAACTTTGCAACCTCATCGCCAACATGGGGTTGCCTTGAATCTTGAGTTTACCGCTAGAGAACGCCGCCATTGGATTGAGTTCGCCGGCGGCAAGCGCTACAAAATCGTCGTCGCTGAGGGACAGCGTGCAATCAGGCGTTTCGACCTCGCCGGGTCGCACCTCTGCCGTCTCTCGCATGTCAACGACCCAGTTTCCTCCCTGTGCGCCGCTCAGACGAAAGAGAAAGCAGGCGCCGATTTTCGCCGCCAGCTCGGGATCGGTTGCAATTCGTTGCGCCATGCGCTCAAAAATGGCGGCGGGCGTCCGCGCAGTGGACGGTTTTTCTGCGGTCGAGGGAAGCGAAAACGCACGTTCAGGTCGACCGGCCTCCTCTCCTAACGCCAGCTCGGCCATGACGCGCACTGCGGCAGGGTCGAACGTGGTGATGTTGAGCGTCGTGATCGGGCTTTTGCGCCATAGCTCCAGCTTTTCGGCGATGCGCGCTTTGGGGCCGCACAAGGCGACGGCGTCCACCAGTGCGTCGGGGACGGCCTGCGCCGCCGCCTCTTTCTGCCCGTTCAGATAAAGCTCCTGAATGCGATCGGCGGCTTCCTCAAAGCCATAGCGGCAGGCGAGGTCATGGTAGAAGTTTTTGCCGCGCGCGCCCATGCCCCCGATGTAGAGCGCCAGAAAGGGTTTGACACCGGCGCGACACGCATCGACGTCCTCGCCGAGTGCAACCGGGACAGAGGGGGCGATGTCGAAATTGTCCAGGCTCTTGGCGGCGCCAGCCTTGGCAAAGCCTGCTTCGATCTGAGCTGCGTAGGTTGCAGCGTAGTGCGCCGGCGAAAAGAAGATCGGCAACCAACCGTCGGCGATCTCGGCAGCCAGCTCGACGTTTTTGGGTCCGATCGCTGCCAGATAGATCGGCAAGTCGCGGCGGCCATGAAGAATGCTCTTGAGCGGCTTGCCGAGACCGGTGGCGTCCGGGCCGCGGTAGGGAATCTGATAGTGCTCGCCCTCGTGGACAAGCGGCGCCTCGCGGGCGAAGATGGCGCGTAGGATGCTGACGTACTCTCGGGTTCGCCCCAGCGGCTTGCCGTAGGGAACGCCATGCCACCCCTCCACCACTTGCGGTCCGGAAAGCCCCAGCCCCAGCAACATGCGCCCGCCGGAGAGTTGGTCGAGCGTCATGGCGGTCATGGCCGTCATGGCGGGCGTGCGCGCCGGCATCTGCATGATGGCGGTGCCCAGTTTGATGCGCTGCGTCTGCGCGCCGATCCACGCCAGCGGCGTCACAGCGTCTGAGCCGTAGGCCTCGGCTGTCCAAACCGCGTAATAGCCAAGACGGTCGGCCTCTTTGATCATCTCCATCGGCAACGAAATCGTCGAGCCTGAATAGCCCACCATCAAACCGAGGCGCATATGCTCTCCTTTACTCTATTGCGAAATTGGTTTTGTGGCGAAACGGAGCGATGGAGCCGCCGCTTTCAGAATTATTCCGACAACAATTTTTTCCAGACGCTTATCCATCATTGTCGTTTGATGTTCAGGGCGGATTCCGATTGCGTCGCAGTTACAGCCATTGGCTCAAAAACGCAAGCGCTTCGGCGCGCATCTCCGCCGTCTCGTAATGTCCGATGGGATAGCGCACCATCGACCAGGCTTCGGGTGCGCCGGCTTCGGCGTAGACGCGTCGTAACTCGGCGTCGATGCGATCGAGGCCAGCGCGCGGTGTGAGAGGGTCAAGGTCGCCTGCCAGCGCCAAATGCGGACGCGGGGCGATCAACGCATTGATCTGTGCAGTCGCAAAGTGCTTGAGCAAGGAGGGCACATAGTAATAGATGCCGTGCCCATCCAGGCCGCGACTTTCGATCAACGCGTCGAAGTCGGTCAGGCAACAGAGATCGACGCAGACTTTGATGCGCTCGTCGAGCGCCGCCACCCACCACGCCATCGTGCTACCCATGGAAAGTCCGAGCGTGGCGATGCGACCGGCGTCCACCTCGGGCCGTGTGCAGAGATAGTCGAGGGCGCGGATACTATCGTAGACCATCATGCCCCACAGCACCTGCCCGCGCCAGAGCATCAGCTTAAAGAGCTCGCTTTCGCTGCGGCCACGACGTTCGCCAAAGAGCCAGTGGTCGATGCACAAAACGGCGTAGCCTTGCGCCGTCAACGCCTCAACGTAGGGGGGATTTTGTAGGGCGACGCGGCCTGCCACCAGCTCTTCTTTGCCGATCTCATATTCACCGCCATGCGCATGATTGTAGAGCACGGCTGGGAAAGGCCCGTCGCCTTTCGGGTAGGCGAAGTAAGCGGGGACCGGCTCCTGGCCGTTCAGATCGAGCGTTAGGCGCTCCAGCCAATAGGCGCCGCCATCGCGACGCCAGACGAGGCGAGCGGCAATCGGGCGGTTGCGCGGAGGCAGGTCGCCGAGCAGATTCCACAACGTCGTGCGAGCGTCTTGTTGCGTCATTGTTGGATTTCTCCTTTCGGCGCCGTCAAGACACGGCGCTTTTCTTCTTGTGACAAAAGTTTGTAGGAGCGGAGTGCACTTTCATGAAGAAGGTGGCTGTTGACGCTGCCAGGCCAGCTGCGCCGCTAACCCATCGACGATGCGCGTTCGAGGGGTATAGCCGAGCAAGGTGCGCGCCTTGGTGATGTCGGCTGCCGTGCGCCGTTGGTCGCCCGGCCGTGGCGGTCCATATTCAATGCGCGCTTTGCATCCCGACAGCTCCTCTAACAGGGCCAACACTTGCAACACGTTCACCTCTTCGCCGCCGCCGATGTTGAAGGTCTCCCCGGCGCTCTTTTCTGGCTGACGCGCAGCCAAAAGCAGGCCCTCAATGCAGTCGGCGATGTAGGTGTTACTGCGGCTGTCGGTTCCATCGCCGTCGACGACAATGGTTTCGCCGGCCAGCAGTTTGTGAATAAAGATGTAGTATCCCATGTCCGGCCGCTGACGCGGTCCGTAGACGGAGAAAAGGCGCAGGATCGTGAAGCGCAGGCCATCTTTCTCGCCATAGGCGCGGCAGAGATGCTCTGCCGCCAGCTTGGTGACGCCGTAGGGCGAGACGGGCGCCAGCGGAGCGTTTTCGTCGCCGGTGGCGAAACGGCCGTACACCGAGGAGGTGGAGCAGTGGAGAAAATGGCCCACGCCGACATTCACCGCCGCCTCCAACAGACGCTGTGTCGCCAACACATTGCAGGTCATGTACTCCTCGAATTGCCGCCAACTCTTGAGCAGCCCGGCCATCGCTGCTGTGTGAAAAACGATGTCCGCGCCTTCCAACAATACTTCGAGCGTTGCGCTGCGCAGGTCGGCTTCATAAAAGGTGAAGCCGGGCGTCCGGAGCAGGTCTGTCAGATTGCGCTCTTTGATAGCCCGTGGGTAATACGGAATAAACGCGTCGACGCCGACCACGGTGTCTCCTTCGGCCAACAAGCGTTCGCAAAGATGAGAACCCACAAATCCGGCCGCGCCGGTGACTACGACATGCGCCATGGGTGCCTTGTTCCTCCCTGATGCGGATCGAAAGTTTGATCCATTCTAGCATAACGGCGACGGAAACGGCCGGAAAAGCCGTCATCCGCTTGAACGAGGCTTGAAACAATTGCCCGATGAGAAAACGAAAGGGGAGGTCATAATGGCAGTGGGCACAGCATACGTGCAAGATTTTTCGCTGAGCCAAAGTGCCGTCGAAATTTGATCCCTCCCAGGAGGAAGCAATATGAACGCATCTTTTTCTTGTAAGAGCCAAAGTTTTGGGCGTATTGGATTCGCCGCAGTCGCCTTCTTTTTAGCCATCGGCTGGCTATTGGTCGTATCTCCCATCGACGCATGGGCGCAGAGTGACCCAGACGGGAATGTGGACGGCCTGTGGAGCAATCCGCGCAACGATCTGGGAGAGACTCCCGTCACCTGCCAGCACATCAACAATTCACCGGAGGATCCAACGAACGAAAATGTCGTACGATATGGACAGCCGCTTGGCGCGCCCGACTGCGGGGAATTGGTCTTCCGCAGCGGTTTCGGCTTTGACGGCGCCAATAGCGTGCCCTTCACACCGGGCGTGCCGTTCTTATTAGGACAGTTCACCCATTACAACGCCAATATCGTCACGCCGTTGACGCCGATGCAGCTCGTCGATCTCACCATCAACATCGAGAGCGCCAATTCATCTTTCAGCGCCCAGTTTTCCTACACGATGCGCCTCGATGAAACGCTCAACGAAGGCGTTTGTCCCTACGGCTCCACCAATGAAGATTTATGCGACGATCGCGTTGACTTTTTCAACAACACGCCGCCGCAAACCATTGTCATCGACGGCGTGACCTACACGTTGAATATCGTAGGTTTTGTGCCGGGCACGATGGACACTTGCGAATATGCGCCGGACATCGTGGACTATTTCATCACCGGCGAGCTGATGCGCAACGACGCCTGTATCTTTGCCGAATTTGTCACACCGGCGCCATCGATCGCCATCGAAAAATCGCCGGATTACCAGACGGTGCTCATCGACGACATCGCCGACTTCACCATCACGGTCACCAACACGGGCAATATCGGATTCGACGCTGCACTGGTGCTCGACCCGTTGACGCCGGACTGCGAGCGCACACTCACCGGGCTGAAGGGCGGCGCAGTGGAGACCTATTCGTGCACAGCCTACGGTGTGCAACAGGACTTCGACAACGTGGCTACCGTGGTCGCAACGTATGACGGCAATGAATACACCGACGTCGACGCCGCGCGCGTCGATGTGCTTGCGCCCGACACGGCGACGGTGCATGCCGTCAAGTACCACGATCTCAACGGTAACGGACAGCGCGACCCGGGCGAGCCTGGCCTTTACGGCTGGGAACTGTGCATCCGCAACAGCGAGGGGGAGACGGTCGGCTTTTGCCAAGTGACCGATCCCAACGGCCGAGCCACGCTGGCCCCAAACCAGGCGGGCGACTTCCTGCTCTGCGAGACGCTCCAGCCGGGGTGGCTCAACACCGATCCGGGCGGCGCCGTCGCCTGTAAGCCCTTCTCCGTCACACAAGCGCCGCTCTATGTGGAGCTGTACCCCACCACAAACGATTTTTACGGCATCGAGCTTTTCGAGAAAAGCGCCGATGAGCTGCGCTGGACTTACAATGTCTATCAGTATTTCAACAGCCAGAACGTGCAGGCATGGACGCTGGCGGTGCCTGCTTGCATCGACGCCGCTCAGATCGACGCCAGCGCCACCACGCCGGGATGGAGCCTTGTCGAAGATCCGGTGACCGGCCTGCGCGGCGTCCGCTGGCAGACGCCCGGCGGTGTCAACCCGATCCAGGGAGCGAGCTTCACGTTAGCGCTGCGGCAACCCTATCCCACCGGTGCCGTCTCAGCCGGTGTCGTCATCGGGGCAGATTCACCGCTCGGCGCCGTCGCAGCCATCGCAGGCCCGACCTGCAATGAACCGGTGTTGCTCGGCAACGCCTCCGCGGCGCCGGCCACCGGTCAGCTTGAAGTCCGCAAGGTGGTGATTCCCGCCAACGACGGCGGCTTCTTCAACCTGGCTATCGATTCGGTCGTTTTGGCGGCCGACGTGCAGAACGGCGGCACGACCGGCAGACAGACGGTGACCGTCGGCGTGCACACTGTCGGCGAGGGCGGCGGAACGCAGACGGATCTGGATGATTACGTGCGCACGCTGAGTTGCACCAATCGCAACAGCGGCGTCACATGGACGCCTGCCCCGACCGGCGAAGTCAATGTCAATCTCGGCGACGACATTGTCTGCACCTTCACCAACATTCGTCGCGGCGCCATCCGCATTGTCAAGCAGGTGGATGGTCCCGCCGTCGCCGACTGGCTCTTCACCGGCGCACAGTTGGGCGACTTTACCTTGCCGGCGGGTGGCGGGCAGCGCGAGTTCACGCGGCTGACGCCTGGCGCTTACATCGTCGCCGAGCCCTCCATCCCGAACTGGGGCTTGGCGGCCCTGAGCTGCAACGATCCGGACGCAGGAACCACTGTCGATCTGGCGAGCGGCACGGTGATGATCGATCTCGATCCCGGCGAGACGGTGGTCTGCACGTTCGCCAACGTCGCCAATGCAGGTCGCATCACCATCGTGAAGCAGGTCAACGGCATGGCGGATTCGCCTTGGGATTTCAGCAGCGGGTTGGGCACCTTCACCTTGCCCGCCGCAGGAGGACAGCAGGTCTTCGAGAATGTGGCTCCAGGCGTTTACAACGTCTTCGAGATCATGAAACCGTTTTGGCATGTGGCCTCGATCGCCTGCAATGACCCGGACGGCGGAACCCTCGTCGATCCGATCGCCGGGAGTGCGTCTATTGACCTAGACCCCAACGAGGATATCACCTGCACCTTCGTCAATGCACCCGGCCGGCCCGCCATTGCGCTGGACAAACAGGCGAGCGCACAGATCATCTATGCTAACGAGGTCGTCACCTACACGTTTCTGGTCGGCAACGCCGGGCAAGTGCCGCTCCAGAACGTGCGCGTCGACGATGGCCGATGCACGGTCTCGTCGCTTTTGAACGGCGCTTTCAACGTCGGCGATCTCGATCAGAATGGGCTGCTCGATGTTGGCGAGCAGTGGCGATTCATCTGCACAAACGCCCTTTCGCAAGACACCACCAACGTGGCGACCGCCCTGGCCGAAGCACCATGGGGGGAAACGGTGTGGGCCAGCGACAGCGTCACGGTGGACGTCATTGCGCCTCGCATCACGCTGACCAAGAGTGCAGACCCCGTGCTGGTCGATCCCGGCGCAACAGTGCACTATCAGATCGTCGTGCGCAACACAGGCGACGCACCGCTCTTCAACGTGGTCGTTGAGGACGGGTTGGAAGGATGTACGTTGTCCGGACCTGAGGGCGACGACGGCGACGGCGTGCTGGCTCCTGACGAGGTCTGGACATATGCATGCGCTGTGGCAATCACCGAAGACACGGTCAACATCGCCGCAGCCACCGGCTACGATGTGCTCGGCTCCCCCTGGCGCGCCGAAGATCGCGTTCAGGTGGAAGTGCGCTCTCCGGCCATTGAACTCGTCAAGCTCGCCGACCGCGGGTTCATTTATCCTGGCGACACGGTGAATTTCACCATTAAGGTGCGCAATGTCGGCAACACGCCGCTGATGGACGTGCAGGTGACGGACTCTCTGCCGCAGTGCGCACTCGGCGGCCCGACCGGCGATGACGGCGATGGGCGGCTGGCCGTCGGCGAAGAATGGGCATACACATGCGCCATCACCGTCTGCCCAGGAGAGACGCGCGCTGCCGCCGACGGCATCGCCGTGGGCGCAGCGATGGCGGGCGACGAGCTGATGAGCTGGAATTTGGAAACGGCGATCGACGAAGTTGCGCCGGCCTGCAAGGCGCCGATGTTGAAGGAGCCCTCCTTCGGCAGCTGTTGGAGCCCGCGCAACGGGTGGTTCGAGCTGACCGTCGTCAATCGCTCCTCGATGGCGGCTTATATCGGCTATGACTTCTACCGCGTGGCGAACTCGTTCCGCAACCTGGGCCGTTTCGACCCAGGGCAACGCAACGTCTTTGTCGTGACGCAGGAAGGCGTGCTGCGCAAGTACATCAGCGCCACCGGCGTCTCCAACTGGCAACGGCTGGGCGGTACCCATACGCTGAGCATCGCCGGTCATATTGCCAAAGGGTATCTCTGCCCTGAAGACCCGACGCCTCCACCCTTGTGTGGCGATGTAACCAATGAAGCGCAAGTCACCGCCAAGGACGGCGCCGGGCGGCAGGTGAGCGACAGCGCCTCCGTCTTTGTCGACCTGATCCATCCCGGCATCGAAGTTACAAAGCATGCGGATAAGAGCGAAATTGCACCGGGCGAAGTCGTCAACTTCACCGTCAACGTGAAAAACACAGGAGACGTAGCGTTGACCGATGTGACGGTAGAGGACTCGCTGCCGGAATGCACGCTCTCCGGCCCAACGGGAGACGACGGCAACGGCGTCCTCGATCCGGTAGAAGTCTGGAGTTATACCTGCTCGATGGCGCCGAACGCCAGCGTGACCAATATAGCGCGCGCCTCTGGCCGCGATCCACTGGGCAACGTTTGGACGGACGAAGACAGCGCCGCCGTGGAGGTGATTCGACCGGCCTTGGAGTTGGTCAAGGAAGCCGATAAGACGGTGATCTATCCAGGTGAGACGGTTCGCTTCACCCTGCGCGTGCGCAACTGGGGCAACACGCCGCTCAGCCAGGTGAAAGTCACCGACAGCATACCGGAATGCAGGCTCTCCAGACCGGTCGGCGACAACGGCAATAGCAGGCTCGATCCGGGCGAAGAGTGGGTCTACACTTGCAGCGTCACTTTCTGCAAAGGCGAAACCGTCACGCCGAGCGGGTATGCGGAGGAGCTCGGTGCCGCCTGCATCCTGCCCGGCGTCTGCAGAGACATCACGAACATCGGCAAGGTGACGGCGCGCGATCCGCGCGGCAGGACGCTGCGGGCGGAGGACAGCGTTTTCATCGACCTGATCCGTCCCGGCCTCAGCGTGACGAAGAAAGCCGGCAAAACCGTCGTGCCGCCGGGTGAAGTGGTGAACTTCACCATCCGCGTCAAGAATGTGGGCGACACGCCGTTGGCCAACATAGAGGTCAACGACAACCAACCGGCGTGCACGCTCGGCCAACCGATCGGCGACAACGGCAACGCCGTCCTCGACCCAGGCGAAAGCTGGGTGTACAAGTGCTCGATGGCGATCACCCGGCGCACGCACAACGTTGCAACGGCCTATGGAACGGACATTCGCGGCAATCGGTGGAGCGCACAAGGTTCGGTGCTGGTGCGCACCTCTCACCGCTGCGTGACCGTAGCCGGCGTCCAGGACGTGGAGGCCTGTATGGCGATGGAAGAAGGCATGGATGCAGGGCACCGGCTCTATCTGCCGATTACGCAGCGGTGAAGCTTGCAGAGCGGTTGAACTTTCTACCGATCTCTATCAGCACCAAAGTGTGGGGCGCCACGCGGCGCCCCACACTTTGATTAAGGCAATATAATTTCAAACACAAATGGTTTGAGACGCACATTTCGATGCTCCCGTGATATACTATGTTGTGTAAAACGATTTAATTGTCCGCAAAAAATTCAGCTGAAGAAAGGGAGTAGGGGATGAATTACCGTCGTCTCGGCAAAGCCGGCTTGAAAGTCAGCGAACTGTCGTTCGGCGCTTGGGTTTCGTTTGGCACGCAGATGGACGTCGACGCCGCCTATGAGTGCATGGTCGCCGCCTATGATGCAGGGGTGAACTTCTTCGACAATGCAGAAGCTTACGCCGGCGGACAGGCGGAAGTGATCATGGGAGAAATTTTGCGCCGCGCGGGTTGGCGTCGCTCCAGCTACATCGTTTCCACCAAGTTCTACTGGGGCCTCCATGACGGTCCAAACGAGCGCAACACGCTCAACCGCAAATATTTGATGCAGGCCATCGACGGCTCGCTAAAACGTTTTGGTTTGGATTACGTCGATCTGATCTTCTGTCACCGCCCCGATCCTAACACGCCGATCGAGGAAACAGTTTTTGCAATGGATGACATCATCCGTCAAGGCAAAGCGATTTACTGGGGCACCTCGGAGTGGAGCGCCGATGAGATTCGGGCGGCCTGGGAGATTGCGGAGCGCCATCATCTGCACAAGCCGCAGATGGAGCAGCCCCAGTACAACATGTTGCACCGCGATCGCGTGGAGAAAGAGTACGCTCGCCTTTATGAAGACATCGGATTGGGGTTGACCACCTGGAGCCCGCTCGCCTCCGGCCTGCTCACCGGCAAGTATAACGACGGCATCCCGGCGGACAGCCGCGCCAATCTGCCCGGCTATGAATGGTTGAAAGCGATGTTGACCGACCCCAAACGGCTGGCGATCGTGCGCGCGCTACAGCCGATCGCCAATGATCTCGGTTGCACGATGTCGCAGCTCGCTATCGCCTGGTGCGTCAAGAACCCCCATGTGAGCACGGTCATCACCGGCGCCAGCCGCGTCTCGCAGGTGCATGAAAACATGAAGGCGCTCGAGGTCGTTCCTAAGTTGACCGACGATGTGATGGCGCAGATCGACGCCATTCTCAAGGGCAACTGAACTGCCATCTGCGTCCCTTCCAGGGAGCTTGAAGCTTCCTGGAAGGGCCCCCAAAGTCAGCCATCCAGAGCCGATCAATTCACCGGAACAAGCGGCGCGCGCGTGAGGCGACGGCCAGAATCGGTCGTGGGCTGAATCGGCGTTTTGCAGCAATCGCTCCGCCTTGCCATCCAACAACCGCCGTCGCCGTCGAGTTTAACGTGGTTTGTCCCTCCTTCATTCTGTAAAGTAGAACTTTGCAGAACCTCCTCAGGATTCCGCCGGAATGTCTCCACACTAAAATGAAAAAGAAATCTATGGATTAGATAAGAGCTATGTCGGTGATAAGACTTAAATCGAAAGGTTATGGATGCTATCGTGCCAGGGAGAGCCATTCGCCATCTGAGAACCTTGTGCAAGGAGATCGGACCGCGACCCGGAGGTTCGGTCGGCAACCGTGCAGCAGCCGCTT
This sequence comes from Caldilinea sp., assembly GCA_025055055.1. GTDB lineage: Bacteria > Chloroflexota > Anaerolineae > Caldilineales > Caldilineaceae > Caldilinea. The sequence continues at coordinate 16,829 of JANWYX010000135.1, forward strand.
ACATCGAATCCGTGTTTCGCAGCTGCGGCATGGCGGTGGAGGTGCAGGAATTTGCCTGTCCCGTTTGGGAGGAGCTGGGCGCCTGGTTGTGTCTGCAGGACGCCGCCCTGCCGATTGCAGCCAATCCTTTTTCGCCTTCCTGCCTAGTGGCGGCGCCGATTGCGCCTCTCGCCTCCCTCGCCGAACTGGAGACGGCTAATCTGGAAGGCAAGCTGGCCGTGTTGCATGGAGAGTGGGTGCGCAGCCCGTTGGCGCCCAAAGCCTGGCCTTACAAGAGCGAGGAGAAAGCGCGCCTCATTGAATTGCTGGAGCAGAAGCGCCCGGCCGCCGTGCTCACCGTGTACGCCTACCCAGGGGAAGTTGAACGGTTGATCGAAGATCCGGACTTTCTGGCGCCTTCGGCGACCGTTTCCGCTGAAATCGGCGCCTTATTGATCGAGCGGGCGGGCGAGATAGCGCGAGTGCGCATCGACGCGCGCAGAACGGAGGGTGTCACGGCGAACGTCATCGGGCGGTTGCCCGGTGCTTTGCGGCGACAAATTGTTATCTCAGCGCACTATGACACCAAAGTGGACACGCCCGGAGCAGGTGACAACGCCGGCGGCGTCGCCGTCCTATTGACACTGGCCGAGCAGCTCTGCCGTCGGGAACGGCTCTATTCGCTAGAATTCGTTGCCTTCAGCAATGAAGAGTACTTGCCGCCCGGACATGAAGAGTATGTGCGTCGTCGCGGCGAGCCGTTTGAACAGATTGCGGCTGCACTTCATTTCGACGAAGTGGGGTTGTGCGCAGGGCCCAACACAGTCGTTGGCTGTAACTTGACAGACGACCTGCAACGCGTCGTCGAGCAGGTGATGAGACGGTTTCCCGAAGTGCTCTGGGCGGAGCCGTGGCTACAGAGTAGCCACATGGCCTTCGTCCGGCGCGGCGTTCCAACGTTGGCGTTCACGGCGCAGGTCGAGAGGCCGCACTTTCACCTGCCTTCCGACACGATTTACACGATCAGCCCAGAGCGTTTGGAGGAGATGGTTTCATTCGGCTGCAATTTCATTCAAGCCTTGGAGACGCGTGAATGCGCTCCGGCGTAAAGGTTAGCCGTGGCGCAGCCAATACCATGCGAGCGTCAACAGAATCACCGTGTTGACGACGCCGACCACGGCGGCGATCTGCCAGAGGCGGATCGAGGTGCCGCTGTGCCGTTGACCGGCCTGTAGCGATTCCAGTTCAATCTGTAGGCGGGCCGCCTCAGTTTCGCTGAAAGCAAGGGCGCTGGAATAGAGTTGGGCGGCGTGTTGCGTGTTGCGTCGCTCCTGTTCCATCGTTCGTTGAAGTCTTTCTCTTTTGACGACTTCCTCGATCAACCGCCGCTCGCGTTCTTCTAGTTCAGTATACAGTCGTTCAATTCGATGTGTGAGCTGCACGACGCGATGTTGACTTGCCGTCTCCCATTCTGCTTTGGCGTGTTTCAGCCGCTCGATCAATGCATTTTTACGCTCGATTTCCCGGCTAAGCCGCTCAATCTTCCGTTCTGCTCGCTCCATTTGGTTGCGCAATGTGCGTTCAGTTTCAGCGTATTCACGCATCCTCTCCTCGAGCTGCTGGCGCAACCGATTTTGTTCAGCGTCAAAGAGACTGCGCTCTTCTGCGTGCACTTTTTCCATCTGCGCTACCTTCGCTTGAAGCGTTTCAGCGGTGAGGTCGCTCTGCGCCAGCTTCGCACGCAGGGAGGCCAGCTCTTGTTCAAGCTGTTGAACTCGCTGCATCGCCTGCGCCATCTCCTGAAATGTATGTGAATAAAGCGACGCCGAGGGTCGTCCATATCTTGCAGAAAGTCGTTGGGCGCCGTCGAAGGCCGCACGCGAGTTCGGGTCGGAAAGCACGCGATAGGCTTCGTTGAGACGCTTCATGTGCTGTTCGGCCAATGTGTAATGCTCTGGATTGCGCTGATAGCGGTCAGGGTGAAAAGCCAGCGCCAGGAAACGATAGCGTCGTCGAATCTCTTCGTCGGACGCCGTGTCAGACACGCCAAGCACTGCATATGGATCGATCGGTGGGGTGGAAGATGTAGTCATCGCCGCACACTCCTTGCGCACGCACGTCGTAGCAAATGCATTCTACTGGACGCGTCGCATGACTTCAAACATGTTGGACTATTGTTTCTTTCCGAAAAATTCGGATCGTCTCCACCGATTGTGTTACAATAACAGGCTGCATGTAATTCAAAGACTTGTACACGGAAGGAAAAGTCATGAGCTACGACGGGCGCATGTACACGGTTCAAATCGGCGGCGTTGAGCGTCATCTCCCCATCTTTCAGGTGGCGCCGGGGGTGAAGATCGCAATTTTCAACATGCTGGGCGACACCGAAGTGGTGGAGACGGCGGCGACGGCACTCTGCGCTCGCTTGCCGGCGGAAACCGATGTGCTGGTCGTTCCAGAAGTCAAGGCCATCCCACTGGCGCATGCGCTGTCGGCGCGCAGCAAACTGCCCTATGTCGTCGTGCGCAAGGCGCGCAAGCCCTACATGGTCAACTGTCTGGAAACCGAGGTGCTCAGCATCACCACCGGTGCACCGCAGACGCTCTATGTGGATGGCAGGGATGTACCCTTGTTGGAGGGAAAGCGCGTGGCGCTGGTCGACGATGTGATCAGCACCGGCAGCACCCTGCGCGGTCTGCATCAGCTGATGGCGCAAGCCAATGCCACCGTCGTTGCCGAAATGGCGGTCTTCACAGAAGGCAAGGCTGATGACTGGAATCACGTGATTGCGCTCGGTCATCTGCCTATCTTTACAGATTAAGGTGTCTTATGTCCATGATTCTCGAGCGCGTCGCCAGAATCGCCGATCGTTACGACGAATTAACTGCGCTGATGGCCGATCCCGCCGTGGCGGCCGACTTTGCGCGGCTGAGCGAGCTTGACCGCGAGCGACAGGAGATCGAGGAGCTTGCCCAGACCTACCGACGCTATGAGCGCGTGCAGAAGCAGATTGAAGAGAATCGCTCTCTGCTTCACGACGCCGACGAGGAGATGCGCGAGCTGGCGGAAAACGAAATCGAGACGCTTGAAGAAGAGTTAGAGGCGCTCGAAAAGCAGATGAAAACCCTCCTTCTCCCCAAAGATCCCAAGGACGAGAAGAACGTTATCGTTGAAATTCGTGCAGGCACCGGCGGGGAAGAGGCGAGCCTTTTCGCCGCAGAACTCTATCGCATGTACACGCGCTGGGCCGAAGCGCATCGCTACAAAGTGGAGCTGCTCAGCATCAACGAGACCGGCCTCGGCGGCGTCAAAGAGGTGATCTTCGCCATCAAAGGCAAAGGCGCCTACAGCAAACTCAAGTACGAATCCGGCGTGCATCGCGTGCAGCGCGTGCCGGTGACGGAGAGCGCCGGCCGCATCCACACCAGCGCCGCCACCGTGGCAGTGCTGCCGGAAGCGGACGAGATCGACGTCGTGATCAATGAAAACGACATTCGCATCGACATCTTCCGCAGCAGCGGCCCCGGCGGCCAGAGCGTCAACACCACCGACTCGGCGGTGCGCATCACACACCTTCCGACCGGCATCGTCATCTCATGCCAGGACGAAAAGAGCCAGCTGCAAAACAAGCTGAAAGCGATGCGCATTTTGCGCACCCGCTTGTATGAGATGGAAGAGCAGAAGCGAATGGAGGAGCTCGGCGCGGCGCGGCGCAGCCAGATCGGCTCCGGCGACCGCAGCGAAAAGATACGTACCTATAATTTTCCGCAAAACCGCGTCACCGATCATCGCATCAACAAGACGGTCTATCAGCTCGACGCCGTGCTGGACGGCGCCATCGACGAGTTCATCGAAGAGCTGGCGGCCGCCGACCAGGCGCAGCGCCTCGAAGCGATGAGCGCAGAGTTGGCGTAAACGATTTGATGAAGAGTCGTCGCCCACAGCGTTGCCCGGCGTACAGAAATAGACTGCCTGTGCGTCGCAAATTTGTCAGTACAAAATCAGTTGCAAAGCGGCGCTTTTCTGATACAATCATTGGCGTTTTGCTCGGCAAAACGTTGGATTCCATCAAGGACACCATGAAGAACAGTTCATTCCAGGAGGCATTGTTTGGCTATCTTACCGTTGGAAGTTCGACCGAGGAAGGGCGAACGCCGGAATCGACGCGCTCGAAGGCGAGTGGCGGCCGGCCCGAATGGAGACCAGCCACAGGAGTTCGTATCTACAACGTCTTATCGCAACGGTGGCGCACACACACAAGATGCTGCGCCGTCTGAGGACAGCCAGGTGTGGCAGCAGGTGATCTGGAGGCTCTCCGACGACGTGACCGTCGGACAAGCGATCAACGCCGCCACCCAACGTCTGGAAGAAGCAAATATCTCCACTGCGCGCCTAGATGCGCAGGTCATCCTGGCGCACGTGCTGGGCGTCGACCGAAGCTGGCTGTTCGCTCACCACGAGCAAACGCTCTCACCTCAGCAGGCGGAGGCCTACACCGAGCTGATCGTGCGCCGAGTAATGCATGAACCCGTCGCTTATCTCACCCATCGCAAAGAATTTTATGGCATCGATCTGTATGTGGATCGGCGCGTGTTGATTCCGCGCCCCGAGACGGAGATGCTGGTCGATCAGGTGTTGACCGAAGCGGCCATTCGTGCGCCGCAGGAAGTAGTTGTGGCAGACGTCGGCGCCGGCAGCGGCGCCATCTCCGTGGCCGTTGCGATGAACGCAGAGAACGTCCGCATTTATGCGCTCGACGTCAGTGAAGACGCGCTGGCCGTGGCGCGACGCAACATAGAAACCTATGCGCTGAGTGGACGCATTCAACTGAGGCAGAGCGACCTGCTGGCGGCGTTCCCCGAGCGCGCCGACGTTGTAGTCGCCAATTTACCCTACGTCGCCGAGGACGACTACCGGAGCCTAGAGCCAGATGTGCGCGACTATGAGCCGGTGCAGGCCCTGCTTGGAGGACCGCAAGGGGTGGATGTGATCGCTCGCTTGCTGCCACAATTGCCCGGCCGCTGCAACCCCGGCGCGCTGATTGTGCTAGAGATCGGCTACAACCAGGGTCCCCTCGTGATGCAGATGATAGAGACGTTGCTTCCCGAAGCCACACAGGTTGAGCTGCACCGGGATTATCAGGGACGCGATCGCGTCATCTCATTTCTGTTATAACGCTCAAACGCCGCCTGCTCGACAGGCGGCGTTTCCTTGAAAGTAAGTTGCGCACACCTATGCGTCCATTCGATCTGGTTGTCCTTGACCTGGACGGCACCATTCTCAACGCGTATCAACGCACGCGCATCAGCGAGGCGGTACATGACGTCATTGAGGCGGTTCAGGCGGCGGGCGTGCCGGTCACGATCGGCACCGGCCGCACGCTCGACTACATTCGTCATCACCTGCCCGGCGACTTGCGCCTGACCCATCCGGTCATCGCAACGCAGGGCGCGGTGATCGGCGATCCGGTGAGCGGGCGCATCCTGGTCGAAACGCCGCTGCCGCTCGCAGAGGCGCGTGCGATCGCCGCATTCGTCGACGCCCATCGCTATACGACCGCCTTTTACTTCAATACAGCGGACGGCCACACCGTCATCTACCAGAACGCCGCCGGCGCTACGCCTGAAGAAGAAGCGCTGCTGCATCACCTCTTAGGGGTCCCAACCGCTCTGGTGGAGGAATTTTCGCCGCTGTTGGCCGACGAGGACGCCCACCCGCCGATCAAAGTGATCGCTTTCAATCATGACCTGCCTGAAGCAGCGGACTTACTCCACGAATATCAACGGCGCTTCTCCCCACCGTTGACCGTCACGCGTACGCACGAATGGTTGGTCGAGGCCACTGCGCCCGGAGCGGACAAAGGCAGCGGGCTGCTGCGCCTGTGCGAGCTGCTCGGCGTGGACCCGCGGCGCGTGCTGGCGATCGGTGACAGCGACAATGACATCCCCATGTTGGAGGTTGCCGGCTTTGCCATCGCCATGGGCAACGCCAACGAACGCGTCAAAGCCGTGGCGGACTGGGTAGCGCCTTCAATCGACGAAGAAGGTGCAGCGGTGGCACTACGCCGCTGGGTGCTGGAGCCGATGGGAGTGTGAGGCGTATGCACAGGTCAATCTGGTTGGTCTGGTTGACAATCGTCCTGGTCGCCTGCCAACCAATTGCAGTCCCTGCACCGTCGGCGCCAGCAGCCACTCTCGATGAGTGGAGCGAGGGAACTCCCGGTGTAGGCGATCCTATCTTCCCGTTGCTCGGCAACGGCGGCTACGACGTCCAACATTACACGATCGAACTGAGCGTGGACGTCATGCGCAACGAAATCATGGGCGCAACCTCGATTCGCGCAGAGGCGACCCTACCCCTGCGCTCTTTTACTCTTGATCTGCTTGGCCTGACGGTTGAAAAGGTGACCGTCAACGGAGCGCCCGCTCATTTCACGCGCGATGGACAGGAGCTCACCATCGTTCCAATTGCGCCGCTGGCGGCGAGCGTCCTATTCACCACCGTCGTGACGTACGCCGGAACACCGACTCCAATTCGAGATGCACACCTGGACTTCGTTGAGCAGGGCTGGAACCGGCGAGATGACGTCATCTTCGTAGTTAGCGAGCCACAAGGTGCCATGACCTGGTATCCGAGCAACAATCATCCGACCGATAAGGCAACGTACACCCTGCGCATCACCGTGGATGAACCCTACGTCGTAGCCGCCAACGGCGTGTTAAGGGAAGAGATCGACCACGGCGCTCGACGCACATACACGTGGGAGATGGCACAGCCGATGGCGAGCTACTTGACGACGGTGGTGATCGGCGAGTTTGTGCGCATCACGGAGGCGACGTCGTTAGGTGTGGAAATTCGCCATTATTTCCCGCCCCAAGATGCAGATCGGTTGACGCAAATTTTCGCCACCACCGACGAGATGATCGCCTTCTACGGCGACCTGATCGGCGAATATCCCTTCGACGCCTACGGTGCAGCAGTCATGCCCTTCCCGCTCGGCTTTGCCTTGGAGACGCAGACGCTCCCGATCTTCGGTCTAGACTTGGCGACGGAAGGCGTCAACGCCCATGAGCTTGCCCACCATTGGTTCGGCAACGCCGTGACGTTGGCCAGCTGGGATCAAATCTGGCTCAACGAAGGGTTCGCCACCTATTTGCAGCGGCTCTGGCTGGAGCACAAACTGGGACGAGAATTCCTAGAAAGCGGAATGCGACGCTACTACGAGATGTTGTCGGCGATGAAGACGCCAGCCCCTGGGATGGTCGATGCACAGAATCTCTTTTCCATATCCGTCTATGAGCGAGGGGCCTGGGTGCTGCACGCCTTACGTCTCCGCGTTGGAGATGAGTTGTTCCGCCAATTTCTGCGCACCTACTACGCCCGCTTTAAAGACGGCGTTGCATCCACGGAAGATTTCATCGCCCTCGCCAATGAGGTAAGCAAGCAGAATCTTACAGGCTTTCTCCGGTCCTGGATATATGATGAAACTTTGCCTCCAATTCCAGAAGTAAGTCAATCTTTCCCTGCATCTGATTAAACTTTGCAAGCAACCTTTGCGAGGTGGTGGGGCCATCGCCGGGGTGAACCCGGCGATTGGCGCCCGGAGGAAAAAGGAGGTTTCCCGTTGCCGGGAGAGGTGAGAATGTGTGCGAAGTTTGCTCCCCAGTAAACTTCACACTTATTGTAGTATGGACACTAGTATACCGCATCGGACAAAATGCACAAAATTTGAGATCCCCAATTGTGCAATTTGTCACAACTGATGCGCACCATACAGTGCAGGTGAGACAACTGCAGATGAGAAGGTCGAAAAAGGCAAGGCAGTCGGTCCCCGATAAAATGAGAGTGCGTCCTCTGTGAGATTTCTCATTTCGCCGGCGGCGTTCAGCGCTTCCCACTCCAGTAGCTCCCAGTGGATCGGGAGATGCCCACCTCCTGGCAACCAGCAGCTGTGTGCATCGGCAGCTTGCAGCAATCCAAGAGACATCCAAAACGGCGACGTCGCCAGTCGTCTGCGCTCTTCTCCGGAGAGGCGGGGAAACTCATGGACAAGGCCGTGGTTGGCGACGACAAAGTGGAGTCGCTCCGTCTCTGCGGTGCTCAGGCCAATGCGTTGAGCCAGCGATGGAATCTCCGCCGCCGCCGTCGCCTCGTGATCGGGAAATGGCGGTTTTTGTACGAAATTTCTACGACACACCGGCTTTTTCCAGTCGTGGATCAGGGCCGCCAATCGTTCGATGAAATCGGGTTCGCGGTCGAGATAGCGGCGGGAGAAGATCGGCAGTGCCATGCAAGTCATGACTGTGTGTGTGGCGACATCTCCCTCAAGGTGCATATCGTTGCCCTGGTGACAGCCGATGAGAAGTCGTATGCCAGGGATCAGCGCGTTCAGCCATTCTTCGCTCAGCGCGCGACGCAACGTGGCCGCTCGACAACGCGCCAGAAAATCCTCTAGCCGCCGACCTTCCGGTGTACGAATTGTTTGCATCCTTCACCTCCGTCGAACATTGTTCTAATGCCGCTCTGGAGGGAAGGGTACGGTGTAGAGATTAACAGTTGTTCTGTAAAGGCCGTTTTCCCTGTAAAGAGAGAGTTAACGTCGCCGACGCGCACCGATGCTCAATAGCGTCCTCGGGGCTCAAGCTCAGGGATTTGCATCGCCTCCTCTGGCTCGGCGATCTGGATGTTGACGGCGCACGCCTTGTATTCCGGAATTTTGGCTCGAGGGTCGAGCGCATCGATGGTCAGTAGGTTGGCGGCGGCCTCGGCGAAGTGCATGGGGATGAAGACGACGCCTGGCCGCGCCTTGGGGGAGACCTCCACGCGCAACACGACTGACCCGCGACGCGACGAGACACGCACTGCGTCTCCCGTCTTGACGGCCAGCCGTGCAGCGTCGATTTCGTGGATCTCTACTTTAGGCGTAGGGGAGAGCTCGTTAAGTTGAGAATGGCGCGTCATCGTGCCGCCGTGCCAGTGCTCGAGCAGTCGGCCGGTCGTCAGGATGAAAGGATATTCCTCATCGGCATCCTCGGCGACAGGCACGTATTCCAACGGGAAGAAGCGCCCGCGGCCGGAGGGGAAACTTTCGGCGAAGAGGAAGGGCGTGCCTGGGTGCGTCTCGTCTGGGACGGGATATTGCAGCCCCACTTTTTCGATGCGCGCATAGGTGACGCCCTTGAACATGGTGGCGACGCCGGCCATCTCGCGGAAGACCTCCTCCGGGCCGGCGTAATCCCAACCGGCGCTCGCCGGTCGCCCTAGTCGGCGCTCGATACGTTTCGCCAGGTCGCAAATGATCTCGGAATCAGGCCGTGATTGACCTCGCGGGGCGATGGCGCGGCGCACGCGCTGCACGCGGCGGTCGGTGTTGGTGAAGGTGCCGTCCTTCTCCGCCCAGGAAGCCGCCGGCAGGAAGACGTCGGCGAAGGCGCCGGACTCGTTGATGAAGATATCCTGCGCCACCAGAAATTCGAGTTGCTCCATGTGTTTGCGGGTGACGTTGAGGTTCGGCTCGGTCATCATCGGGTTTTCGCCCATGATGTAAAGGGCGCGCACGCCGCCGGGATGCGCATGAGAGAGAATTTCGGTGGTGGTCAGCCCGCGCTGCCGGCTGAGGCCGCCCGGCTCGACGTTCCATGCTTGCTCCCACTTGCGCGCATTCTCTTCTTTGTCCACTTCCATATAGCCCGGATAGTGGAAGGGCATGGCGCCGGCATCGGATGCCCCCTGCACGTTGTTCTGCCCGCGCAGCGGGTTCAGTCCGGTGCCGCGACGTCCGATGTGCCCGGTGAGGAGCGCCAGGTGGATCAACCCCAGCGCGCTGGCTGTGCCGTTGCTGAACTGCGAGATGCCCATGCCCCAGTAGATGGCGCCGTTGCGCGCCGTGGCGTACATGCGTGCCGCCTCGACAATCAGGTTGCGATCGACGCCGGAGATTTTTTCGGCGTATTCAGGGGTGAATGGCTCTAGCGAGCGGGCGTACTCCTCGAAGCCGGTCGTGCGCTGCTCGATGAACGCTCGGTTGATCAACCCCTCTTTGACGATCACATGCGCCATCGCCGAGAAGACCGGCACATTGGTGCCCGGCTTGAGCGGCAGCCAGAGCGCGGCGAAGTCGCACAACTCCAGCCGGCGCGGGTCGATGACGATCAGCTTAGCGCCATGTTTGCGCACCGCCTCTTTCATCTGCAGGGCGATGATCGGATGATTTTCGGTTGTGTTGGAACCGGTGACGATGAAGCAATCGCTATCGATGACTTCAGCGGCGGTGTTGCTCATAGCGGAGGTGCCGAGCGCCATCTGCAAGGCGACGACGCTGGCGGCGTGACAGAGCCGGGTGCAGTGATCGACATTGTTGGTGCGGAAGAGCGCACGGAACATCTTCTGGAGGAGGTAATTGTCCTCATTCGTGGCTTTGGCGCAACAGTAGACGGCCATCGCCCTGGGGCCATCGCGCCGGTAGATTTCCACTAACCGGTCTGCGACGTAGTCGAGCGCCTCGTCCCAGCTCACCTCACGCCACTCGCTGCGGTCGAAGGCCTGCGTGCGCCGTCCCGGCGCTTGCGGCGTCTTGCGGATGAGCGGCGTCGTGACTCGGTCGGGGTGATACATGAAATCATAGCCGAAACGTCCCTTAACGCAGAGGTTGCCCTTGTTCACGACGGCGTCGTGCGGCGAGGTAATGCGATAGATGAAATCGTCCTTGACATGAAGTTGCAGATTGCAGCCCACTCCACAGTAGGGGCAGGTGGTCGAGACTATGCGATCCGGCGTGATCATGGCGGCGGCTCCTTGCAAAACGCGCTTCGTGCGCCTGCGTGAATTTTTCGACTCCACCCACGAAAGGCCACATACGAAAAATGGGCGAGGAGAGCAATCGCTAAACGCTACAGATTTTTATTATCAGATTTTATTATGACTCTTGCTATTTTAGCACAATGTCTCGGCGATCGGCCTATGCCCACCGCCTCCGGAGCTGACGGTTTGCCAGATCTGCATTCTTATCACTGCGCAGAATCAGGAATGGCTCATCTCAATTGGGGAATCATCGTTTGATCATCCACAAAACGCGCTCATATGAAAGAACATAATGCAAGCATATCAGAGCGCCAAGAATCCAGGCCTGAAGCGTGAATTTCAGATCATGCAGCGCCCAAACGGCCAATGCAAAAAACGCCAATTCTAGTAGAAGCCGCAAGACACCGGGGATTGCAACCGGCGCCGGCCCTGGATCGTTCGGAACCCGAAAAGTAGCCCATACAGCTGCAGCGAGAACAGGAATCCCCAGCGCCGGAACAAATCTGGCCCAATTTTCACCTTTCTGCCAACCCCAAACCCCGAAAGAAATCAAAGCAGTTATCTCGAGTAAAAAGCGAAAACCAAGGTTGAAGGAATGAAAATTCATAGAGACTCCTCACAGAGACACGGGATATAAGTTCAATCGGTGAACAGCCTGCGCTAAACGTTGTTTACTTCATACCGGTAGTCTATCAATTCGAGGTTGAGGCTCATAATCAAGGGGCAGAGGCACGAGGTTTAAATCGAAGGGGATTCCTGTCTCCAACAACCCTTACAGGTTGCCGGAGACAGGGCGGTTTGCCTGATGATGCGCGCCGGAGCCGGGGCCGCGTGGATCGCTTTTGACGACCGACCGCTTGCGACCCGCTTCGGCCAGGAAATAGCTACCGATGACAAAGGCCGCCGCAGCGAACTGCAGGCCGATCCCCTCCCAGGTGGGATAGAGGCCAAACCACAGCCCACTCCAATAAGGTAAGGTCACCCCTCGGATGGGATGCAGAGGCATCCAGCCTACAAGCTGCATCACATGAACGGTGTTACCCACCATCACCAGCAAGACAGCGCCGATCAAGACGCCTGTGACCACCAACATCCGCTTATAAGGGAGCCGGGACTGCAGCCGGAAGGTCAACCAACCCACGCTCAGCACGCCGATCATGCCCAATGCAACGCCTTGCAACACTATCCAGACGCCTGCCTCCAGCACCAGCGCCTGGAGAAAAAGCACCGTCTCGAAGCCCTCTCGATAAACGCTGCTGAAGCCTAAGGTTAAAAACCCTAGAAGCTGGCTGGCGACGGCGCCGCCGAGCAGGCTTTTTTTGCGAGCGTGCAGATCGGCCATCCAGTCTGTCCAGTAGACGCGGTGGAAGAACCAGTTCGTGATCAACAACAGGACGCCGATCGCCACCAACGAGACGAGCGCCTCCAGTCGTTCGCCGTAGCCGCGGAAGGCGGCGAGCACCGTCTGCAACAGCCACCAGGTGAGAGCGGAGGCGACCAGCGCCGCAGCCACGCCCCAGGCCATCGGACGCCGATAAATGCGGCGCTGCCCTACCATGCTGGCCATCAGCGCCGCCAGGATCACCACCGCTTCTAGCCCTTCCCGAAAGACGATGATTGAGGCGTTCAGTGCGACGGCAAGAGGAGACGACTGGCCGCTTAAAGCATCTTGCGCCTCGGCCAGCAGAGCGTCCAACGCGCGGCGCGTGGCTCGAATTTCCTGCAATGAGGCTTGTCGCTCGAGCAGATGCGCCAGGCCAGGATGTTCCCCTTGACCGTACCAAAAAAGCTCCTCGAGCGGGGTGATATACTGCGGCGCAAAGGCGATTAAGCGCGCCTCCGGACCGCTTTCGAGAAGTGCGTAGGCGTCCAGATGAGCAGAAGCTGCCGCATTGTAGTCGCCTGCAGCCACTGCGCGCTCCATCTGATCGAGCGACGCCTGAATCATATCGAAATCTGCGCCGCTGTCCTGCTTCTGCCAGGCTGAGGGCAGCAAGGTGCGCAGTTCTGCGACAAGTCGATCTGTGGCCTGTTGAATTGCATCCGGCTCCGCAACGGCTTGGCGCACAGACGCCGCCGTCAACTGTGCATAGAGGTGTGCAAAGTCGTTGCGCACCTGTGTCGTCAGGTCGGCGTTCAAGGCAGTTAGGTCGGCGGAGAGATCATTGAATGCCGCCTGTGCGCCTTCGAGAAAGGTGATCGCTTCACGAATCTCCAGGTCGATGGTCACTTCGCCATTACGAACGCCGCGACGGTATTCGACCGGCACCAACGCCAAAAAACGCACCATTTGCGCAGCGCGACGGGCCTGTTCCGCCGGGGTAAGGGGTGCCGCCTGGAAATTTTCCAACGCCTTTTCGATAGACGAAATGAACGATTGCACGGACTCGCCGCTGCTCGCCGCTACGACAAGCTGTTCAAAGAGCGCTGTGGCCTGTTCCGTCGCAACATCGCCCTTTATTTCGGCAAAGGCCGGCGTCAGAATAGCGAAATATCCGGCCGCCAACCCCGCCAGCTCCGCCCGACGCACGGGGTGAGACTGAAGATCGGCCGAAGCGAGGGCGGATAAAGCCTCGCGTAGCCGCGCTTGATAGGCGTCGAGCAGATCGGCGTCCACGGCTCGTTGCGCAGTCGTTGCGTCCATTCCTTTGTCACCAAGTCGGGCAATCGCCAGTGTGGCGTCTGCTCGAGGGTGAGAGAAGCGCGTTGCGTGACGAAATTCACGCACCGACAGCCACTGACGAGCCGTGGTTTTGTCGCCGACGTTGACGGCCTCTATCACAATTCGATAGGCTGCGTGGAGCAAACCGGTCCAGATTTGCGCACGCGCTGCAGCATATGCGACGAGGTCCCCATCTTTCAACGCGTTCCGAGCGTCGTGGAAGGCAGAAAGGATGTGGATGTCTATTTCCGGCGCTTTCGCAGCGATGGTCGGCTCTAACTCACCCTGATAAATCTGAAAGGCGATGGAGAATTTCTCCATCGCCTGTTCCGGCTGCAGCTGCGCCGTCAACAAATGGGTGCGAAGTGTCTCCGCCCGTTCGGCAATGCCAACCGGTTGCGCCGATGCCGGCAAGGCGCCGGCTATAACAAGCCCGGTGACCAGCAACCAGCGCCATAGCCCCTTGTACAGGATTCGCATCATCGGTTCATCCTCACTCTATTAATTCAATGCCTAGTTCGGCGGCGATCTGGCTGATCTGGCCGGTGATCGCCGTGGCCCGATTTTGAGCCTCTGCGCCCAAAATATCCGCCTCCTCAGGCGTGTAGCGGCGTCCGCCCTGTTCTTGTGCGTAGATGTCGGCGACGAAAGACTTCAACTCACTCAGGCCGCCGGCAATCTGCGCTGCCTGTTCTGGGTTAACGGTCTCGGCCAGGGGGCGCACTTGTGCATAGACGACTTCTAGACCGCTGAGAATATCCTGGATGTCGGCCAACCGTGAAATGGCTACAAAGTCTCGCTGGGTTGAGGCCTCGCCTGAAACGAAGCGTGAATCGCGCCAGGAAGCGAAATATTCGCTCATGGTTGGCGTCATCACGATCAGCGCAGTAAAGGCTTCCGCAATCGAAGGTTCCCATGCTTCAACCGCCTGCGCCAGCTCGACGGTATAGCGGTGGAGCGCGTCGGCGCCTCCTTTAAGCACGTTGGCGTCCGGCGCAACTTCTCCAAAAGCGAGGGCGCCATCCCCGTTCCAATCGGCCATGACGTCCGCAAAAACATAGTCCGGATCGGTACCCCACAGCGTGCTCTCGGTGACGCCAAACAGATTGCCCGGGCGCGACAAGACGCGGCCGTCGGGCAGCGTTAGGTCGATCGGCGCAGCGTTCTCTGGATCCTCCTTGCCGCTGGCGCCGGCGTCCAGGATCACATCGAAAGTCGCCAAAGCGGGCGTGCCGGCCACAATGCCCTCCACCTTCTCGTACAGAGGGCTGGCGGTCATCCATGCCGTGCGCGCCGCTGTTAACGCCTCAACCGCTTCCGCGCGGCGCTGCCGCCAGAGGGCGACATAGTCGAAATCGGCTTCAGAGGCCAGTGCATAATACCGATCGCTTGCCTCTACCAAAGCAGATGCAGCCTCTTGCAGCGCTTGAACGTTGGTTTGTAAATAACGTTTGATTTCGCTCAGATCCACTGTTGCAATGGAGCCGTTTTTGGAGGCTTCAGTCGTTGCAGCGGGAGTTACGCGGTCACAACCGGCGAGAAGGAACAACGCCGCCAACACACATATAAAAAACCTTTGCATCTGAGTTATTCCTTACAACGATTTTTACAAAACAGCAATTTGATGGGCCCATCAAACGCTTCATCCACAGGCCGGGCGGCGTCCTCCGCAATAGACATCGCCCGACCGGAGTAGAGTATTCCACGCCGTCAGACAAGATTCAAGGGGGAAGCGCGCCCATCTTTCTCCAAACTCAATGCGGTGAAACTACAAACATCACTTTATGGCCGTTAAATTGCGATGACTGCGTCGTTTAATTCCGTCTCAAAACTAATTCCGTCTCAAAACATTGAAGTCTGCACTCGATAGGTGTCCGTCACCCGGCCAAATGAGAACTATTTTCAAAATCATTTCGAGATTTGATTGAGAAGGAGATAATGAGATAAAATCTCATTTGAATCGGTCAAGCATCACCTGCATACTCGTTTAAAGGAAAGGAGAAGAAAGTGAAACGTTCGCTCGTTTGGATACAACGGTTCGGTTTAGCGGGGCTCTTGAGCTTAGCGCTGTCTGCGTGTACAGTTGTGACTCCTGCATTGCACCAGAGCGAAGACCTTCCCCATCGACTCAAAGTAGTAGCCACCTATAGCGTGCTCGGCGACCTTGTCCGACAGGTGGCGGACGACCGCATTAAGCTGACTGTATTGGTTGACGCGGATGGCGATCCCCACGTCTATGAACCGACGCCGCGTGATGCGATTGCCTTGGCGGAAGCGGATATTCTTTTTGAAAATGGGTTGGAATTTGAGAATTGGTTGGACGATCTTTATGCGGCCTCCGCCTCACAGGCGATTCGCGTAGCGGTGAGCGACGGCATTGATTTACTCCTGTTCGGAGACGACGGACATGACCACGAAGTTCATAATGACGAAGTTCATGATCACGAAGCTCATAGTCACGAAGCTCATAGTCA
>JANWYX010000155.1 GCA_025055055.1 Caldilinea sp.
GATCGTCTGACGCTCGATGGTAACGACCGCATTGGATTCGAGGTGGCCCACCACATCACTGACGACGCTTGGCTCGGCGTAGACGGCGGTCAAGGGATCGCCCCCGCCGATGCGGGGGCGGATCGTGCCGAGGGTGGGAGCGCCCGCTGCGTCCGTCTCACGCACGCGCACGCGCGCCTCCGGCGCCCATCCCTCCACGCTCCGCCCGTCGGCGGTTTCGCCCCGGATATAGAACCACACCTCGGTGCGCAGGTTGCGCTGCCCCAAATCGTCCGGATCAACCGTGTTGCCCCGTCGCTCCACCACCTCGATCAGCGCCCCGCGCGGCAACCAATCGCTCACGGGGCTGCGCAGCGTGGCCTCCGCCCGCAGTTGCAGACGCGCGTCGCCGTCCCAGATCGAAAGCGTCAACGCCTGCACCATCGGCCAGGCAAAAAAGAGCGCCAGATAGATCGCAGAAGGTAGAATCAGCCAGTATGGCGTCAGGGTAAGGCGTTTTTTCATGGCGGTTCCTCTAGTGCGTGTTGCGGTCGCGTTACGGGGCGCGCAACACGCTCTATTCCTACTGCACCTGGCAGGGGCCGTCGCTCGGCGGGTCGGGCGCCCAGCACGGCGCGCCGGTCTCATCCAGCAACGCCTGGAGATTGGCGCCTTCCTCGTCGAGCACCGTGCGGATGTCCTCGCCGTTGAGCACAACACGATCGAAGGCGTTGCGGAAGATCTGGTTGATCTCGCCGCCGCGCGCCCCCAGGCCGACCGGCAGCAGCGCCGGCAGCGCGTTGGGGGCATTGCTCTGCGCAGCGACCGCCGCCGCTTCGATGGCGATGCCCGGCGGCAGATCGGAGGTGTCGACGCCCGTCACGACCGGGAAGAAGCCCAGCTCCTTCAGCACTCTGCCCTGCACCTCGGGGCGGGTAAGATATTCAATCAGGGCCGCTGCGCCTTCGGGGTTCCTGGCATGCGCCGGAATGCCCAGACCCACGATCACAGGCATAAAGCCCAGGCCATAGGGGCCGGAGGGCGCCGGGAAGCCGATGAACGCTTCCGGGTCGCTGTTGAATGCGTCCAGCAGGCGGGCGGTGTGGTCGAAAGCCACCCACACTTCACCGGAAAGCAGCGGCTCTTGCATGAACGAGTAGTTGATCGACTGCGGGTTGATGTAAGGCCAGAGCGAGTCGCGCATCCATGCCAGCATCGCGGCCGCATCGTCGTTCTTGAACGTCGTCACCATGCCGCCGGTCCAAGAAGGCCATGCATAGCCCTGCAGGAAGCGATGGAAGAGCCCGGCGTGGGGCAAACCGCATTTGGGGCCGCCCGTCCCCTCGGCCAGCGCTTTGCACCATTCGCCCAGCTGTTCCCAGGTCAGGGCGTTCACATCGGCGCCCTCGGGCAGAAACTCCAGCGCATCGACGTGAGCGGCCATGATGTAGGTCGCCTGCATCCACGGAATGTAGTAGAGGAAATCCTCGGTGCCGAGCAGGCCGGTCTCCAGGAAGGCCTGCACAAACTCGCGGTCCGCCATCAGGTCTTCGGCAATGTCGATCAGGTTCATCAGCGCGTCGGCGCGTTGGAGTGGGGGAAAGGTGCCGTGCAGCGCGCCGATCACGTCGATCTCGGAGACGCCGGACTGCGCGCCCGCCAACACCACGTCGATCAGCGGACCTTCTTCAGTGGCGGTGAAATCGAAACCGCCGTCTCGTAAGATGGCGCGGAACTTTTCCTGCTCCTCGACCGGCGCAAACTGGGTTGAGAAAAAGACGACTTCGCCTACAGCGGGCGCAGCGACCACCTCCTCAGCCGGCGCTGCAGTCGCCGCTTCAGCGGGCGCTTCTTCGGCGGGCGCCTCCATCGCCGCAGGCGCGACCGGCGCCGGCGCTGTGGGAACGCAGGCCGCGAAGAGCAACGCCACAACCACGAACAAGCCGAGAGTTCGCATTTTTGCGGACATTCTTCATGCTCCTTTCATGAAATTGCACCAATAAGCGTTGTGATAGTTTTTTCTGCGACACACACTTCTTGGCGGGGTGTGCATCGCCGAAACCATCGTCAAACGGGGTCAGTGAAGCGCGCGAGCGCTCTCATATAGGCGCCGGCCCGCTTGAACCTCTGACAACCAGCGACGGCCGATAGATAAACTGGCGCTCCTCCAGCGGCGCTTTGTCGATCAACTTAAGCAACATTTGCGCCACTCGGCGACCAAATTCTTGTGCCGGCAGGTGAACCGTGGTCAACGCCGGATGCACATATTCGGTCAACGGAATGTCGTCAAAGCCGGTGATGCTCACATCGCGGCCCACGGTGAGCCCGCGCGATTGCGCCTCGTGCATGGCGCCCAACGCCAGCAGATCGTTGGCTGCGACGATCGCAGTCGGCGGCTGCGGCAGGTCGAGCAGATAGGCTGCAGCCTGGCGCCCGGAACGCTGCCGGAAATGTGTCTCTACGAAGAGCTCTGGATGGAAAGACAGATGGTTGCGTTCCAGCCCCTGGCGAAAGCCCAGCATGCGATGATAGGCCTTGGTCAAAAAGAGGGGCTCGGAGATATAGGCGATGCGCCGATGACCGAGCGAGGCCAGATGATCGACCACCAAAGCAATGCCGGCGGTGCCATCTTCGTCCACGAAACAGAAGTCGTTGTTCTCCTCCGTGCGGCCATAGGCCACAAAGGGCACGCCTTGCTCGCGCAGCAGGTGAATGCGGTTGTCGTTGCGCTGTGTGCGCACGACGATGAAACCATCTGTGCGCCGGCTGCGGATCTGTTTGAGATAGAGCGCCTCTACATCTTCCTCCGCGCCGGCTGTGACCAGCAGATCGATGTGTTGTTCGGCCACCGCTTCGACCACGCCGTTCAGAAATTCGGCGAAAAAGGGATCGGAAAAGCGCACCTGGGCGTGTGCAGGTGAGATCAACGAAACGGCGCCGGCGCGGCGTCGACGCAAATTGAGGGCGATGGCGCTCGGCTCATATCCCAGCTCGCGCGCCACGCGCTGCACCTCTGCACGCGTTTCCGGGCTGATGTCGGCGTGATTCCCCAGCGCGCGCGAAACGGTCGGCACCGATTTGCCCACGCGCCGGGCGATGTCTTTCAGCGTAACAGGCATGAGCGTTGAAAAAGTTGCAACGGGATAAATTTGATAAAAATGACCGGGCTGTATAAATATCAATATAAACTAAATCGATTTAGATGTCAAGCGATCTCGCCTAAATCGATTTAGGGCCAAGCCGGGATGTCATGTGGGGGTAAAGTTCGGTGGGTTCGGTTATCGGGCGGACGTTCGGGATGGGTCGGGGTGTCGTGCCCCCCGCGTGACCTGCGTGGGTTGACGTCTGGCGCAGCACATACGGAGTATCGCGTGTATTTGTAAATTTCCATCATTCGGCCCTTGGCTTGGCCGTCATACCGAGGGCCATTTTTTGTGCTTGTCGTAAGTTGATCGCGGCCTTATAATTGGCGCATGGAAATCTCCTCCCGCCGCTTGCAGCGCGAGATTCGCCGTGCCAGTGCGCGCGCCAACGGCGCGCGTATGGTTCAACCGCTCCACACCTTGCCCGTCTACCAACTGGTCGACGAAGAGCGCGTGGCGCTCATTCATGACCGCTCGATGCAGATTCTAGAGCAGGCGGGGATTGCCTTTTATGACGCAGAATCACTGCAAATTCTGCGCGCCAACGGCGCCAGGGTGGAGGGGGAGATCGCGTATTTCGACCGCGATCTGGTGGCGGAGTTTCTCAGGCTGGCGCCGCGTCAGTTCGTCCTACAGGCGCGCAACCCCGCCAACAACGTGGTCATCGGCGGCGACTACATGACTTTTCTGCCGGTTTACGGCCCTCCGTTCGTGCGCGACCGGGCGCGCGGCCGGCGCGAGGCGACGCTGGCCGACCTGCAGAATTTCATCAAACTCACGATGATGACGCCGTATCTTCATCATCAAGGCGGCGTGATCGTGGAGCCGATGGACCTCCCTTTCCACACGCGGCATATGGATATCGTCTATGCGCACATCAAGTACGGCGATCGCGGCTTCATGGGCGCCAGCACGGAGGCGTACACCGCTGCCGATTCGCTCGCAATGAGCCGCATTGTCTTCGGCGAGCGTATGGACGGGCCGGACCCTTGTCTCTTCTGCACCATCAATGTCAGCAGCCCGCGTCGGCTGGACGAGAAGATGCTCGGCACCATCAAGGAATTTGCGCGTGCGCGACAAGCGGTGATGGTAACGCCCTTTATTCTTTCCGGCGCCATGGGGCCGGCGGCGATTGCGGGGACGGTGGCGCAGCTCAATGCGGAGGCGCTGGCCGGCATCGTCTTCACCCAGATGGTGAATCCGGGCACGCCATGCATTTATGGCTCCTTTCAAGCCGTCACCGACCTGCAGTCCGGTGCGCCGGTCTTCGGCGCACCGGAGAGTCAGCTTTCGCTCTATCTGAGCGCGCAGATGGCGCGACATTACGGCCTACCCTTCCGCAGCGCAGGCATGTACGCCAGCTCCAAAATTCCCGACGCTCAGGCCGCCTATGAGTCGATGATGGCGATGTTACCGGGCGTGATGGCGAAGGTGAATCTGATCTTGCACGCCGCAGGCTGGCTGGAGAACGGCCTGGTGGCCGGCTATGAAAAATTTGTGCTTGATTGCGAAATTTTGGGTATGTTGCACGCGTATCTTAAAGGTGTAGATTGGTCGGAGGAGGGATGGGCGATGGAGTCCATCTTGCACGAGGTGCCACCGGGTGGTCATCACCTCGGCACTGCGCACACCATGCGCAACTTTCGCACGGCGTTCTATCGGGCCGAGCTGTTCGATTATAAAGCGGCGGAAGCCTGGGAGATGGCCGGCGCCTTAGATAGTGAGGCACGTGCAGCGCAGAAGGTGCAGAAATTGCTCTACGAGTACGAGGCGCCGCCGCTCGACCCCGCCATCGATGAGGAACTGCAGGCGTTCATGACGAAACGCAAGCGAGAGCTGGGCTAGGAAGTTCGCAAGGCGACCTTACGGCCTAGAAAATAGCCGAGCCCAAAAACCAGGGAGAGAAGGCTGACGGCGCCGAGCATGGTCGGTAGGTCGGCGCCGAGGCGCCGCCACAAGAGCTGAATCTGTTGTCGACGTTGGCGCTGCAGTCGCCGACGTTGATAGGTGTCTTGCAGCGAGCGGGAGAGTTCTTTGCGGAATCTCGCATCGGGTGAAATCAACGGAGCCCCGCTTTCAGTCCATCGTCGATCGTCCATGATCCTACGCATCCTTATGCGCCTCCGGGAGATTGGCCGTAGATTGCGCTGGTGTGGCGGAGGCGCCCCAGCCACGCGCCTCGAGGTCTTTACGCAGTGCACTTAGCGTGCGAAAGTAGAGCGACTTGATCGCCGCCTCGCTTTT
>JANWYX010000198.1 GCA_025055055.1 Caldilinea sp.
GGTCGTCATCTCTAGCGTCTTGTCGACGACCACCGCCGCCACCGAAGCTGAGAGCGGCACGCCATGGCGTGAGGAAACCAGATAGATCTGAAGTGGTTCACCGCCAAAATGCGGCCCCGGCGTGAAATAGCTGACGGCGAAGGTGGCGAGACGATAGCCGATCAACAGCGCATAGGAGATTCGATAACCCTGCGCCAGAAGAAGGAGCCACCAGCGCAGGCTGAAAGTGGCCAATACAGCAAGATTGATCAACAACAACAACCCGATCTGTTCAGGCTCCAGGCGACGTAGGCGCTCCCACACCTCGCCCAAGTCGACGGCTCGCAACGTCAACCAGAGCAACACAATCGCAAGCGCCAACCAGACAAGCTGAACCACCAGCCTGCCGGGCTGAAACGGCCGTTGCGACCGCTTGCGAAGCGATCCTGTCATGAGCGGTCTCCGTTGCGCGCCCCGAGCTTTGCGTGCAGATAGTACTCTTCAGGTCGCCACAGCGCCCGGCGACCGCTGCCGACATGCAGAATGTACACGCTGCACGCCAGGAGCGCTGCATTTGCAAAATGCAATCCTGTCGTCGTCGCATCGAACGCAGCCAAAAAGGCAAGCGCCAATGCGCCTGCCCGCCCGACGACGCCAAGCAGCACAGAGCCGACAGCCAGCGCCACCACAGGCGCCGCCCACGAAGGGATGGCATCGCTCTGTCGGAGAAGCCAGACAGCAAGCAGCGCCGCCGACACGCGGACAACAAAGGGCGACTGCTCTTCGATGAGCCATTTGGCGCGACGCCGCAACGAGTGATAGTGCGGCGAATCCGTATCGATGACTGTGCTGACCGCCAACCAATCGCGGCCAAAGCTGAACGCAAGCGGGATGGCGAAGAGCCACGCAGCGAACAGGGCGACTTCGTCTCGCCAAAGCGGCCAGAGCGCGATGCTGATGAAGCCGGTCTGAAAGCCGGCGATCAGACGCCGATGGTCGGAGGGGGGCAGTTCACGCACGGGCTTTCCAAGCCGCCGGCGCAGCCAGATGCCCAAGAGGAAAAGCTGTCGCGCCATGCCCAAGATGAGATACCAGGGCGGCAGATGACCATATTGAATCGCCAGGCTTACTGCAATCAAAATGCCAAGCCCGTCGAACTCAATGTCGAGAATGGCGCCCAACCGGGTCTCGCGGCTCGTGTAGCGCGCGACGAAGCCGTCAAAAAAATCGATGACACGCTCACTCATGTACAGAAAAGCCGGCGCCCATGCCAGCCATCCCTGCGGCGACGGAGCCAACAGAAAGCCTGCCATCAAACAGGTCAGCAGCCCGCGCATTAGCGTCATGCCGTTGGCGAGGCCCAGTGTGGGAAATAATGTAGCGCCTTCAAGGGGGTGATTGAAGCGCAGCGCCCACCAGAGCACAATCATCTGCACCATCATGGCGAGCGTCGCCAGCAACAGCCACTGCAACGCATCCGCCATTGACCAAGCGCGCCATAAGACCCAGTAGCCAAGACCAAGCACGCTGACATAGATCAGCGCAACATATAGCCATTGTCTGCGCAACTCGCCAATCAGACGCCGTTCATCATAGACCATACTCGCACCCGTCCCTCACACGCGTCGCGCGTAGATATCCCCTGAGCCGGACCTCTCGGTCAGGGCGTCGAGCCAATGAAGCATCTCCGTCGTCGACAGCCACCGGGCCGATCCCCAGCGATGCTGTTCCCCTGGTGACCAGTTAAACTCGTAAATTCCCAGCGTGGCAAGATAGTCAACGCACGCAAGCGCCAACGCCTTAGCGGCGCCGATATATTCAAAAGAAAGTGCAGCGAGCGGCCGAGAAAGCCCACGCAACGCCTCCAGCTCGTAGCCCTCTACGTCGATCTTGCAAAAAGCCGGTTCACCGAAGCGCAGGATCAATTCATCCAACGTGGTCATAGACACGGTGACAGCTCCATCCCAGCGCACGTGAGCAAAAGAGTCGCTTTGCTGCACCGTCTCGATCCATTGCGATGAAAGCGTCGAGACGGTCGGCGTCCTGGCGCTGACAAAGAGCGTCGCCTTCCCCGGCGCAGCGCCCACCGCAGCCTGGACCAGCGCGATCTCAGGCGTCCGGCCGTACCAGCTTTGCAGCAAGCGCATACAGGCGGGATGAGGCTCCACGCCTACGATGCGCGCGCCCAGCCCCCTCCAGATGAAGAGGCGGTTGCCGACATGCGCGCCGACGTCAAAGCAAAGGTCACCCGGCCGAATGAATTGCGCATAGAATTTACGCATCCGGCGCAATTTGACCGGATTCCAGTAGTACACGATGATGGAGCGCAGCAACCCTTTCCACTGTGGCGCAACGCGATCACCAGGCTGAACGTCCATCGCCTGATCTCACCCCTAGTCTGTGTGTTTGGGAGCCGGTGAAGACTCGTCATTGCACAATGCAGGGCGATTTTGTCGGAACGCCCGGTTGGCTGCATGGCAATGATAGTCGGAATCCTATCACAAACAAGCGCAAGAGGTAGTACGCAATCTTCCTTCTGCCGAAAACCAGAAGAGCCGCAACGGGTTTTCCACCCTGTTGCGGCTCTTTTTAGCCCTGCGGCGCACGCCGTCGCTCCACCGGGAACGCGTGCGGAGCGCTGTGCCCTGCTACGATTCTACACCTATTCCAGCTCTTCGACATACTTATCGTATGCTTCCGGCTCCATAAGCGCAGCCAGTTCCTGTTCAAGTGCATCCGTCGGCTTGACTTTGAAAAACCATGCGTCATAGGGGCGTTCGTTGATAATCTCCGGTGTGTCCTCCAGCGCTGTGTTCACCTCGATCACCTCGCCGCTGACCGGCGCATTGACGTCCTCCGCCGCCTTGACCGATTCGACCGTCGCCGCCTGTTTGCCGGCGGTCACGACGTCTCCCACTTCCGGTAAATCCACATA
Source organism: Caldilinea sp. (assembly GCA_025055055.1). Taxonomy (GTDB): domain Bacteria; phylum Chloroflexota; class Anaerolineae; order Caldilineales; family Caldilineaceae; genus Caldilinea. The sequence goes on from JANWYX010000198.1 coordinate 2,915, forward strand.
CACGACATCGCTGAGCGCATCCTGTGCATAGTCCGAGATACCGATCACGGCGATGCCGTCTTCGATGCGCACCCATTCGTGCGTCTTAGCATATTTCACACTCTTATCCAGTTTGTATTTCGCCATCTTTACCTCCTGACTGGAGAATTGGTTGGGTTGGTCACTTGTAGCGCGGCTTATAAAAGGGCCGCTTGACGACGACAGCTTGTTTGGGCTCACCTCGCACGATGACGTCCATCTTGACGCCGATTGCACTGTGCTCCGCCGGGACGTAAGCCATGGCCAGGAATTTGCCCAGCGTCGGGCTTTTCATTCCCGATGTGACATGGCCGATGATTTTGCCGTCCACGGCGACCGGATAGCCCTCGCGCGGCACGGCTTTGTCGATCATTTCGAGGCCCACCAGCAGCCGCTCCGGTTTTTCCAGGCGCACCTTGAGCAGGGCGTTGCGCCCGATGAAAGGCTTGCTCCAAGAGATCGTCCAACCCAGGCGCGCCTCGAGAGGATTGATCTTTGCACTGAGCTCGTGCCCGTAAAGGGGCAGACACGCCTCGAATCGGAGACTATCGCGCGCCGCCAGGCCGCAGGGCAGCAGTCCCTCTTCTTTGCCCGCTTCCAGCAATTGATTCCAAAAATCAATTACATGGTCAACAGGCGCGTACAGTTCAAAGCCATCCTCGCCCGTATAGCCCGTGCGCCCTGCAATGACATGGAGGCCGCCGATCTGCGTCTCGATAGCTGTGCGCGCGGTTACCGTATGGAGAGGATAGTCCGTCAGCTTTTGCAAGATTTGTTCCGCTTTGGGGCCTTGCAGCGCCAACATGGCCAGATCGTCGGATCGCTCGATCAGGGCTACATCGTAGCGTCCCAGATGGTGTTCGATCCAGGCCCAATCCTTGGCGCGATTGGCGGCGTTGACAACCATCAGCCAGCGGCCTGAGAGCCGATACAAGAAGATGTCATCGACGACGGTACCGTCTTCATAGCATAGGAGGCTGTAATGAGCGTCCCCCTCCGCCATCTGCTCGACATCCCACACTTGAATCTGCTGCAAGAACTCGACGACGTCGGGGCCGGCCAACTCAAACTGCCCCATATGATCGATGTCGAAGAGGCCCGCCGCCGTGCGTACGGCGTGATGTTCGGCTATCGGACCGGTGGGGTATTGCACAGGCAACTCAAAGCCCGCAAACTCCACCATGCGCCCGCCCAGAGCGACATGGATTTCGTAGAGTGGGGTGCGTTGCAACACAGAACGCTCCTTTGCGTTTGAGCTTATCTATACAACAGGACAACAGGGTCTTCCAGGGGCCGCACGGTTGGTTTTTCAGCATAAAAGTATAAAGCTGTGCGAATACACCCGCAAACAGGGTGCGCCCACGGCGCCTGACTTCAACTCAGGCGCCGCTCTCCTGCGCCAAATGTTCGGCCGGCGGTTCACCCGATTCCGCCCAGCGATCGAGATGCGCCAACGCCTCTTTCAGGTTAAAGCGCGGCTGATAGGCCTTGCGCCCTGTTCCGCCCTTTTGCCAGGGGCGCGGCCCCTCCAGCGGGCGATAGTTGACGCCGTAGTGATCAAGTCGCTCCAGATGGCGCGCTAGGCGCTCACGAAAGACGGAGAAGGGTTCGCGGCGCTCGCTCCAGGCCACCTCGGCCAGGGCGCAGAGCCGAGGGAACGCCATATACTCGAGATGCGCCTCGTCGAGGATCACCTCCCGCCAGAGCTGGCACTGCACACCCAACACGTGGTGGAAGGTGCTTTTGTCCTCCCAGCGCGCCGTAGGCTCATAGGCATAGACGTCCTCCAACGTCACCGATTGCCCGATGGCCAGCGGCTCCTCCGGACCATCGTCCTGGGCGTAGTCGAAATAGGTGGGGAAGACCGGCGCCAGGACGACGTCGTAGCCGGCGGCGGCCGCTTTCATGCCGCCTTTTTCTCCGCGCCACGACATGATGGCGCTGCCCGGAGTCAGGCCGCCGTAATGGATGATTTCATCCCAACCGATCAGCCGTCGTCCGCGATCGGCCAGGAACTTCGCAAAGTGCGCAGTGAACCAGGTGCGCATCGCCTCTGCGCTCTCGACGCCGAGCGCAGCCATGTGGGCGCGAATTTCGGGAGAAGTGCGCCATGGGTCCAGCGGCGCCTCATCTCCGCCCAGATGAATCCAGGGCGAAGGAAAGATTGCCAGCAGCTCTTCTAGGATCGTTTCCAGCGCTGCGATGGTGTGTGGCAACGGGTTGACCAAATCCGAGCTGATGCCGAAGTAGGTCGCCACCTCCACGGTTTGAGCAGGGTTGCAGCCGAACTCCGGATAGGCGGCGACCAGGGCGCGTGCATGGCCAGGAAGGTCGATCTCCGGCACGACGGTGATCCCACGCAGGGCTGCGTAGGCGACGATCTCGCGCAGGTCATCTTGAGTGTAATAGCCGCCGTGCGGCGTTCCATCGTGCGGGTCCTTGGGGGAGGTGGCGAAGCCTAGGCCGGTGTGCGGACGGTGCGAGGCAATTTCGGTGAGCTTCGGAAAGGCCTTGATCTCCACGCGCCAGCCCTGATCGTCGCTCAGATGCAGGTGCAGCCGGTTCATGTGGTGCATGGCCAACAGGTCGATGAAGCGCAAGATCGTGTGTTTGACCGCAAAATGGCGGGCCGTATCGATCATGCAGCCGCGCCAGCCAAAGCGAGGGCGGTCTTCGATCAGACAGGCGGGTGCACTCCACTCCACATTCGGCAACGGGGCACTGCGCCAGTTGGCCGCCGGCAACAGTTGGCGCAGCGTGTAGACCCCGTGCACCAGGCCGGCCGGCGGCCCAGAGATCACGATGCGGCGGGCGTCGATCTCCAGCCGATAGCGCTCGCCGTCCTCCTCTTCGCTGCGCAGCACAATTTGTGCGCCCTCGGCGTCGGTGGATTCAAGGCGCAGGCCGGTGCTGCGCTCCAACTCGATGCGTAAAAGCTGCGCTGCGCCGCTTGCTCGCTCGTCGGCTGCGACGCCCACCGGAGATTTCAATGTCAGTTCCCCAGGCTTCTCCTCGATGCGCCAGGGCAGCGGAACGATTGAAGAAAGTTGTAAATCTGACATAAGTGCTTCCTAACAGATAAGATATGTGGTTGAGAGTGAATCAAGGCTGCCAATAAAACATCATACCACAGTTTGTATAAAGCCTCGAT
>JANWYX010000244.1 GCA_025055055.1 Caldilinea sp.
GCAGAGCCGATCTCGATCTTGGCGCGTTCGGCCATGCGTTCACCGATCAACAGATTATACTTCTGGCGGGCATAGTTGATGATGTCTTCGTTCATCTCGTCGCCCGCCACCCGTATCGAACGCGAGACGACAATGCCGCCAAGCGAGATCACGGCGACTTCGGTAGTGCCGCCGCCGATATCGACAATCATAGAGCCGACCGACTCCGTCACCGGCAGACCGGCGCCGATGGCGGCCGCCATCGGCTCCTCCACCAGACCGGCCTCGCGCGCACCGGCGCTGATCGCAGCATCTCGCACCGCGCGCTTCTCCACTTCGGTCACGCCGGACGGGATGCCGATCACGACGCGCGGACGCGCTGCGCCGAAACGCCCACCGTGCACCTTGCCGATAAAATGGTGGATCATTTGCTCCGTCACATCGAAGTCGGAGATCACGCCGTCTTGCAGAGGACGAACGGCGATGATGTGGGCCGGCGTCCGCCCAACCATTTCTTTGGCCTCGCTGCCGACCGCCTTGACCCGGTTGCGTCGCCGTGAAGAGATGTCAATGGCGACCACCGAAGGCTCGTTGATCACGATGCCTCGATTTTTCACATGGACGAGCGTGTTCGCCGTGCCCAGATCGATCCCAATATCAAGTGAAAAAAGTCCTAACAGCCAGTCGATCGGGTTATTCACACGCGATCTTTCTCCTGAAATTCACACGACTGAAACTACACGACGCGTCCAAGTTTATGTTCACACCGATCGGCTTCGATCCTCGCAGACCTGCACAGTTCGCCGTGCACCCGCCGCTCACGCGGCCAATCCTATCACGCCAAAGGTATCCATGCACAGATTTCACGAAATCCACCTGCATGCACTCCGCTTTGTTCTCATCCCGCCGCAGCGGCGACTCGGCGCAACATAAACAGCGCCCGTTTCGGATGAGAAAATTACACCTAAGTATATCACAGACGAAGACTCGCCAAAAAGCGCTGCGCGTTGACGTTTACGTTCTTTTGCGAAAATCCTCCGTTGCCTGCCCATTCCGTCTTTCGTCATGGTAGAGTATAATAATCGTTGTGAAAACGAAGGTAGAAAACAAGCCGTCTTTCGCCGACCCTCTGCTCGACCTGATAATGCAGGCCGAGTGTCGCTACGCTCTCTTCGCCTCACCGACGGACTTCGCCCGACCGGTGATCGTCGGTGTGAGTGGCGGAATCGACAGCGTCGTTCTCTTGCATGCGCTGACGCAACTGGCGCCTCTGTGGCACCTCCAATTGCACGTCGCCCACGTCGATCATGGACTGCGAACTTCCTCCGCTGAGGATGCCGCCTTTGTTCACGACCTAGCTCGGCGCATGGGAGCGCCATTTCACAGCACTCGCCTCGATGCAGCTGCATTGCGCAGTGACGCAAGCGGCCTCGAGGCGGCGGCGCGACGGGCGCGCTACCGTTTCCTGTGCGCCATCGCCCATGACGTCACACCGGACGATATGGTTCCCATCGTTGCAGTGGCACACCATGCGAACGACCAGGCGGAGACGATGCTGCTCCGACTCATTCAAGGCAGCGGGATCGAGGGGTTGGCAGGCATGCGCCCTGTGACGATCCTCGATGATCCAGCCCTGACGATGAGGCCGGTTCGCCTGGTGCGTCCGTTGCTACTGGCTTCTCGCACCCAGATCGTCGAGTACGCACAACGCCATCTGCTGTCATGGCGCGAAGATGAAAGCAACCTCGATCCACAACAAGTGCGCAACTTGATTCGCCATCATGTCATGCCGGCGCTGGCGCGCATCAACCCACGCGCAGTCGACGCCATTGCACGCGCAGCGGACCTTGTCGCCGAGGCCTGCGGACGGTTGCGAGCATACGACGAACAGACCCTGGAGGAGCTTACGCTCGAGCAAAGCTCACAGCGCACCGTGCTGCGTCTGGACGCCTTGCAAAAGATGGACGTCGCCGGCGTGCGCAGCCTTTTACACCTGTCCATGGCACGGATGCGCATCGATCTGCGAACGATCGGGGCGGCGAAACTCGAACGGCTCGCCAACGCCATCCAGCATGCGACGCATCGTTCTGGCCCCCATCCCCTCGGAAGTGGCCTGGCCTGGAGCATTGTTACACTTGAGGGCGGCGTTTTGGCGCTCTCCTTGCATCGCAGCGACGCGCTGCCCTGTGCGCCGCCGGGCCCCTGGCTGGACGCAGAGCGGCGTCGGCAGGGTGAAATCCTTCTTCCATTTGAAGGGGAGCTTGCGCTGAACGGTTGGCGCCTGCAATGCACGCTGCTCGCACCCCAGGACGTCACAGCAGAGTGGCGCTGCAATCAGGATCGCTGGCGCGCTTTTTTCGATGCAGACAACGTTCAGACGCCTGTTCTCACGACGCCGCAAGCGGGGCTGAAAATCGAACCGTTGGGAATGGCAGGAAAACATCGTGCTTTGGGCGATCTTTTCACCGATGCCAAAATTGCGCCGGCGCTGCGAGCCGGTTGGCCGTTGCTCGTGGATCGCAGCGGCGATCGCGTGCTTTGGGTCTGTGGATTGACGCAAGCGCACGCTGCTCGCGTCACAGACGCAACACGTCGGGTCTGGATGGTGCAGTGGGTGAAAGATGCAGCAGCTGTCTGATCGAAATGATCAAAATCGATGGGAGTTCTCCATGGAGTTCGTTTTGCGCACGCCGGACGATTTACAGCAATTTCTCGTCGAACACGGTATTTGCGCCGAGCTGCTTCGCGACGTCGGTCACACTCCGACGGTGCCTGCGGCTGCGCAGGCGCTAGGCGTTGAGCCGGAGCAGATCATCAAGACTTTGCTCTTTTTGGTGGAGCGTCCGGAACAGGCGGAGCCAATGCCCGTGGTGGTGATCAGCATCGGTGAACGACGCATTGACAAAGCGAAACTGGCAGAGCGCTTTGGCGTAGGCAAAAAGCGCGTGTCGCTGGCGCCTGCCCACACGGTGGCCTCACTCCTCGGCTATCCGGCCGGCGGCGTGCCACCCTTCGGTCATGCCATCCCTCTGCCGGTGATTGTGGACGCCGGCATTCGAGAGACGGTGGAGCGCCATGGCGGCGTGATCTTCGGCGGCGGCGGCGATGATCGCACAATGATGCGCTTGACGGTGGCGGAGCTGCTGCGGGTGACGAACGCCGAAATGCTTGCGGTCAGTTGAACGTTGAGAAATTCATACTTTCCTCTTGTGGAAAGCTCGGAGCTTTCCGGAGGATTCTAAGCGAGACCTTTCATCAAACGTTCTATTCAGGGTTGCGCGCAGGGCGATAAGGCTCGTCCTCCCCTTCGTCTCGAAAAGGCGCAACCGAAGGCGGTGAGGCGCTGCGTCGAAACGGATTGCGCAGAGAGGAAGCCACAGAAGCAACTGCAGAGGGAGATGCAGCAGGTTGGAGCTGCGGGGTAGGTTGGACGCCTTGCAACTGTGGCCTGAGCGCAGCACGCGGTTGCGGCGCGCCGCAGTAGACGCAAATCTCCCATTCGTTTCGCACCAGCTTTCCACAGCCCAGACAGGAATGCTGAAGTTGACTGTGGCAGTTTGGGCAATACACCCATTCTTCTTTCACGGGGACGCCGCAATGGGGGCAGGTCATCGTCTCCTCAAGCTCGCGCAGCAACGCCTCCTCCTCCAGCGCGCGATCGTAGATTTCCGCCAGCGTGGCCTTGGGGCGAATCATTAGGTAGAGGATGAAGCCGATCAACGGAAAAATTAGCACGAGCGCCACGGCCAGCGTAATTACAAGCCAGTCATGCGTGCGCGAGCGAATATCGTTGAACGTCCAGATGCCCATGGCAATCCAAAAAGCGAAGAGAAAGGCACCCAACGCTGCGACCAGCACTCCGACAATCGTGCCGATCGTATTGATCAATTCTGGTGACATTGTTCAGTTCACTCCAAGCCTACGGCTTGCGCCGTGTAAAGTTTTGAAGGATTATAACGCACAGGTTCATGAACCCCAAACGAGGCCGCCTCTTCCGAAGTTCCAATTCCGACAACCCATCTCTCGCCTCGCCCAGGGCTTGCGCAAGTGATTTGACAGAAGATCGGTTGCGTGCTATATTCGTCGCACCCGAAGACCGCTCAGAGACGACAATCGCTTTCCTAAAGAACGCCTACACGCCAACTCTGCCTGATTATCAACGGACTCAGCGTTGCTTTGCAGACTCGAACCGGATTTCTCTGCTTTCTCTGCCGGATTCATCTTGAACGTTTCAACCACACGAGCAAACAAAAGCACACGAGCGAACAAAAGGAGAACACCATGAACAAACGACTGACTCTGTTAGGTGTGTCACTGTTGATCATCGCCGTCATTTATTCGGCGTGCGCGGCGCCGGCGCCGGCACCCGCCGCTGCGCCCGCCCCCGCAGAGGTTGCAGCGACCGAACCGGCGGCGCAGGCAGGCAGCCTCCTTGATATTGTCAAGAGCCGGGGCCGCCTGATCTGCGGCGTCAACAATCAAGTACCCGGCTTCGGCAACGTCGATGCAAACGGCAACTACAGCGGCTTTGACGTCGACTTCTGCAAAGCCGTGGCTGCAGCAGTTCTGGGCGACGCCAATGCCGTCGAGTATCGCTACGCCAGCGGCACCGATCGCTTCACGCTGGTGAAATCCGGCGAAGTGGACGTCCTCTTCCGCAACACGACCTGGACGCTCACGCGCGACAGCGCCGAGGTCGGCATGGAGTTCATGCCGGTAAACTTTTATGACGGTCAGGGCATGATGGTGCGTAAGAACAGCGGCATCACCAGCCTGGAAGACATGGACGGCGCCACCGTCTGCGTGCAGAGCGGAACGACCACCGAGCTGAACCTGGCCGACGTTTTCCGGGCCAAAGGGTTAGATTTCACCCCCGTCGTCTTTGAGGACAACGACAAAACGGCCGGCGCCTACGACGAAGGACGCTGCGATGGCTTCACCACCGATAAATCCGGCCTGGTGGCCACGCTGACCAAGCTCACCAACCCCGATGAACATATGATCCTGGAAGAGACGATGTCAAAAGAGCCGCTGGCAGGCGCAGTCTTCCAAGGCGACCCGGTGTGGGCGGACGCTGTGCGCTGGGTGGTCTTCGGACTGATCCAGGCGGAGGAGAGCGGCGTCACCGGCCAGAACGTTGACCAGATGCTGAGCAGCGAAGACCCGACGATCAAACGCCTCCTTGGCGTCGAGGGGGAGATGGGCGCCAAGCTCGGCCTGCCCAACGATTTCATGGTACAGGTGATCAAACAGGTCGGCAACTACGGTGAAATCTACGACCGCAACCTCGGCCCGAATACGCCGTTCAACCTGCCGCGTGGCCTCAACGCGCTGTGGACGGAGGGCGGCCTCCTGTACGCCCCGCCGTTCCGATAAACCGAACAAGTGCAGAAGAAATCTTCCAGGGGCCCCCTGGAAGATTTCTTCATAAACAAAAGGTGAATGCTTTGAGTGATCGGAATCTCAAGCGCTTATGGCAAGCTCGACATTCCCGACGACGCGACCTCCTTTCTATCGAGACACGCGCGTCATTGCTGTCATCCTTCAACTAATTTTTCTCATCGCCCTGCTCCTGACCGGCTGGTTTCTCTATAGCAACATGGTGGCGCGCCTAGCCGCCAGCAACACCGCTGCCGGCGGCGCGCTTTCATGGGCGTTCTTAAATCAGACGGCGGGGTTCGGCATCTCAGAAGGGCCGGCTTTTCGGCCCGACGAGAGTTACGGTCGCGCCTTTCTGGTGGGCGTCGCCAACACTTTGCGCGTCGGCGTCGTGGGCATCGTCCTGGCTACGCTGCTGGGGCTGTTCGCAGGCATTGCGCGCGTCTCCACGAACTGGCTGCTCAACCGGTTGGCTGCCGTCTACGTCGAGATTTTTCGAAGCACACCCCTTTTGGTTCAGTTGCTTTTCTGGTACGTCGGCGTGATCGCCGCCCTGCCCAGCATTCAAGATGCCGCCGAGCTGGGAAATTTGGGCTATCTCACCAATCGAGGCATCCACCTGACCTGGGTCTTTATTACAGAAACGGGACGCCTATGGTTGGCTTGGCTCTTGGCGGGTTTTGTCGTCGGCCTCGGAGTGAGTTGGCTGCGTCGCAGACATTTGGAGCGGAATGGTCTACCAGGAAGCGCCGCCCTGCCGGGGGTCCTTGTTTTTCTTGCGCTTGCCATTCTCGGATACATCGTCGCAGATAGGATCGCATCCTTGCCTGCCGCCACAACGTATGAATTGCGCCGCGGAGATCGCGGCACGCTGTTTGAAGATGTGAATCGCAACGGCGTCTATGAACCGGGCGTCGACCGCGCCCTGGCCTACGTTCCGATCACACTGTTCGACCAACAGGGACAGGTCGTTGCGAGCGGCATCACAGAAAGCGACGGCACGTTTCGCTTCATTAACCTGCCGGCCGAAGCCGTGCGCCTGGAATGGGAGACGCCCGCCCCGCTGGCAGTCAGCGAGCCGCAGCTTCAGGGCTTCAATTTTCGCGGTGGGCTGAGCCTGACGCCGGAATTTGCTGCGCTGTTGATTGCGCTGGTCGTCTACACCGGCGCCTTTGTCGCCGAAATTGTGCGTGCAGGCATCAGCGCCGTCAACAAAGGGCAATGGGAAGCAAGCCGAGCGCTGGGTTTAAACACCGGCCAGACGCTGCGCCTGATCGTGCTGCCGCAGGCGCTGCGCGTGATCATCCCGCCCCTCACCAGCCAATATCTGAATCTGGTCAAAAATTCCAGCCTGGCAATCGCCGTGGGGTATCCCGATCTCTTCAACGTCTCGCGCACCATCGTCAACCAGACCGGCGCCGAGGTGCAGGTGATTCTGATGGTGATGGCGACCTATCTTTCTTTCAGCTTGATCACTTCACTTTTTATGAACTGGTACAACAAGCGCATTGCGTTGGTGGAGCGATAGCAGAATCAAAGAGGCAGGGGCAAGGCAGAGGAATGCACCGATGACGACGGAAATTCGCTCAACCACCTGGGTCAACACCAATCATCCTGCGCCGGCGCAAAAGCCGCCCGTCACCGAGGTCGGTGCGATCGGGTGGCTGCGCGCCAATTTATTCAGCAGCATCGGCAACACGATTCTGACGCTGATCACAGCAGTTGCACTCTATTTTATTGTCACGGGCTTGGTGCGTTGGGTGCTGGGTGCGTTTTGGCAGCCGGTGTGGGAAAACCGTAAACTCTTCGCCGTCGGCCTCTACCCCATTGCCCAGATGTGGCAGCCGGCGGCAGCGCTGCTGATGGTCAGCGCCCTCTTCGGGTTGAGCGCCGGCCGGTGGGGCAGCATCATGCGCAATCTGGGCGTTGGTCTCGCAGCGTTGCTCTTGCTGTTTGCCGTCATCCCGATCGGCGTGCAGGCGCAATTGGTCATGGCGGCCGGGCTGGGGCTGTTGTTGATAGGCTATGTCGCCGGTGCGCGCGTCCCGATTGCCAGCAGATGGCTCGCATTGGCATGGGTCGTCAGCATGCCGATCACTTTCATCTTGCTTGCCGGAGGCGTCAATCTCCCGGGGCTGGGCATCCGTTGGCAGTTTGCGCCCTTCGTGGAAGTCAACCTGTGGGGTGGCCTGATGTTGACGATGCTGCTTGCGGTTGTCGGCATAGCCCTGAGCTTTCCGATCGGCGTCCTGCTTGCACTGGGAAGGCGCAGCAAACTGCCGATCATCAAATGGTTCTGCATCGGCTACATCGAGCTGATCCGCGGCGTGCCGCTGATCACGTTGCTATTCATGGGTATGACCATGTTGCCGCTCTTTTTGCCAAGCGGCTGGGGCAACCCATCCCTGCTCGTGCGGGCAATGACGGCCATCACGCTCTTCAGCGCTGCCTATCTTGCGGAAAATGTGCGCGGCGGCTTACAGGCCATTCCCAAAGGCCAGTACGAGGCTGCGGATGCACTCGGTTTGAGCGCGTTCGACAGTTTGCGTTTTATTATCTTGCCGCAGGCGTTGACCAAGGTGATTCCGGCCATCGTCGGCCAGTTCATCGGTCTTTTCAAAGACACCTCCTTGGCCTCGCTGGTCGGGCTGCTGGAGCTGGTCGCCGTCGGCAAAGCGGTCATCCAACAGCCGGAATGGTTAGGCACGCCCGGCGGGATCGCCAGAGAAGTTTACGTGTTCATTGCGGTGGTTTTCTTTGTGTTCAGCTACGGCATGAGCTTCGCCAGCCGCAAACTGGAAAGCAAGCTCGGTTTTGGGAAACGACAGTAAACAGGGCAATAACAGTAAACAGTGAAATTTCGAGCTGCATCTCAAGAGCCGCAGCTTCTGAAGATAAATTCATTTTAGATCGGGAAACGACGTTATGGCAGGTCATGCAGAAGACACCGATATCATTATCGTCCGCAATGTCAACAAATGGTACGGCGACTTTCATGCGCTCAAGAACGTCAGCCTAACGGTAAAGCGCAAAGAGGTGGTGGTGATCATCGGGCCATCCGGCTCAGGCAAGTCGACCTTTATCCGCACCATCAACCGCCTGGAAGAGCACCAAAGCGGCGAGATCATCGTCGACGGCATTCCGCTGACGCACGACGTACGCAACATCGAGGCCATTCGCATGGAGACCGGCATGGTCTTTCAGCAGTTCAATCTTTTTCCCCACCTGACGGTGTTGCAAAACATCACGTTGGCGCCCATCCATGTCCGCAAGATGAAAAAGAAGGACGCCGAGGAGCGCGCCATGCAATTGTTGGAGCGTGTTGGCATCCCGGAGCAGGCGCATAAATATCCAGGGCAACTCTCCGGCGGTCAACAGCAGCGCGTGGCGATCGCACGCGCACTGGCGATGCAGCCCAAGATCATGCTCTTCGATGAGCCGACCTCGGCCCTAGACCCAGAAATGATCCGCGAGGTGCTCGAGGTGATGGAGGAATTGGCAGAATCGGGCATGACAATGGTCGTGGTGACGCATGAGATGGGATTTGCCAAAGGCGTCGCCGATCGCATCGTCTTTATGGACGGCGGCGAAATCGTAGAGATCGGAACGCCCGAGCACTTCTTCACCAATCCCCAACATGACCGGACGAAGCTCTTCCTCCAGCAAATTCTGAAGTAAGTTCGCTTGCGTGGTGCATGTTTGGGCATGCGCCACGCAGCAACCGCTATCCCGCCCTCCGGGCCGCCTCCCATAGACGGTCGTGGGCGCCCTTCCAGCCGGACCGTTCTTCTGGATGGTCGACCAGCCGCAGCAAGATGTCGGTCAGCAGCGCGTTGATGGGGGTAAACGCACCCACTCGCCTGCCCTTCTCTACGACGGCGCCGTTGAGCCAGCGCACCTCACTTTTGCCCTTGTTGGCGTGCAGGTCGATATGCAAACTGGGCATCTTGCCCCCGCGTGCGCCGCCGATCTGTTTGCGCAAGACCGGGCGGAGCAACGCCTTCGGCGCATAGCGAATCAACGACGCCAGCTTGCCGAAGGGATAGCCGTCCAGGTCCACCGGCGCAATGTGAGAGGCCGCCATCACCGCCAGCGCCTCCCGCCACGCCGCAATCTCGATGTCCATTATGCGGTTGTCGGCGAAAACAACTTCCGGCGGCTCGTCGAGGATGGCGCAGGTAGCGTTGCCCATCATGTTCATCAGCAATTTGGTCCATTTCATGGAGACTGCGCTACCGTACCGCTGCACGGTGAAGCCGGCCAGCTCCATCAACGCGCAGACGTCTGCAAAGGCGGTCTCGGCTCCCCGCCACGAGGCCAGCCCCAGCCCGTAGCGAGGCTTGTCAACGCGGATGGCGCCCGGCCCCACGACGCTCACCGGCGTCGTGATGCTGCCCGCCACCACCGCCGCCCTGTCCGCAATTTGAGCGATCACCTCTTCGTTGCCTACGCCGTTCTGCACGCTCAAGAAGATCGGCGGCGGCGCGCCTGTGTCGCTCAACGTCTGCCGATATTCCGCGACAGCCGCAGCTGTGTCATAGCTCTTGACGGTAAAGATCGCCAGGTCGAAAGCGCTTTCCGAACGGTCATAAGCTTCCTGGATATTGGCGACCGGACGCACGTTGCGCACGGTGTGCGCACCCTGCTCGTCGGTCAACTTCAGCCCTTGCGCCCGCACCTCCTCCACAAAAGCGCGGCGGCCCACCAGCGTCACGCACTGGCTCGCCATAGCCAGCTTTCCGCCCACCAGACAGCCGATCGCCCCGGCTCCGATGATCAAAACGTTCCAAGCCATGTCAGCGTCTATCTCTTTCCTGCGACGACCTCGCGACGCTCCAGATCGTACAGTCCGTAAGCGGCGGCGAGAATCTCGATCGGATGTCGGCTTGGCAGCGCAGTTCCATGTTCAAGCTGCCAGCGACAGGTCTCCGAGTCGCACGCAGTGTAGCGCACGTCCTGGCCCTGCGCCTTCACAAACTCGAACAGCTCGGCGCCGACATCCATCGCAATCTGATACTTCTCGACCTTATAGCCATAGGTGCCGGCGATGCCGCAGCAGCGAGCGTGCGATTCGGCCAGCTCCAGTTCAGGGATCAGCGCCATCAGCTCCAACGCCGGTTTGCCGATGCGATGGGCGCGCTGCTGACAGGGCGCATGATAGGGCAACTTGAGCGGAAGCGGCTGAAAGTCGGTGCGCAGCTCGCCCACTTCGTACAATTCGCGCAGCCACTCGAAGATGTCGTAGGTACCCAGCTTGAGCGTTGTCGCCGGCTCGTCGTGATAGTCGAGCAGCTCGGGCGCCTCCTCCTTGAGCGTGAGTGTGCAGCTCGTGCTCGTGCCGACGATCGGCAGCCCGGCGCGCGCGTAGCCGGCCAGCCTGCCGACGTTATTGCGGTGATAGTTGCGCGCGGCGTCGAACTCGCCGTTAGAGAGCAGCGGCAACCCGCAACAATTTTGTTCAGGGACGATCACCTCGTAGCCGTTGTGCTCCAGCACGACGACCGCCGCCTTGCCGATGAACGGCTCGTAATACATGGTGGCGCAGCCATGAAAATAGACCACTTTTTTGTTAGATTTCAAGCGCCGATCGCGCGTGCGCTTCAACCAGTCGCGAAAGGTCCCGGAGGTGCTCCACGTCGGCAAGGGCGCCTTGCGCGCAATGCCCATCACCTTTTCCGCCACCAAGCGGCTGAAGGAATTATGCAGCCCGAAATTTGCCAGCGCCGGCGCAAGGCTGCCCAGCTTGCCGAGCAGCTCGTTGCGCCCCAGCAGTCGATTGCGCAGGGGCAGTCCTTTTTCGGCCACGATTTGGGCGCGGGCGCGCGCGTTCAACTCGGCGATTCTGACGCCTGTCGGACAGACCTCGTTGCAGACGCGACAGCCCGAACAGTAATCGACCGAATGGTCGGGCGAGCGCGGTTGACCGCTTTCGCGGAAGCGCTGCGCCTGAGGGCCGACATATTTAGGGCCGGGGAAGAGATCGGTTACAGCCGAAACCGGGCAATGGCTGGTGCAGATGTTGCACTTGATGCATTCGTCGAGCGTCAGGTCGACCGAATGCCACGAAATCGGCGCCATACTAAGGTCTCCTACTGATGGGAACTCTGAATGCTACACATGAACCATATTTCCGGCTTTGATCGCCTCCACCGCTGCAACGGCGCTGACAATGGCGATGCCCTCCAGGCTGCGCTCTGCGATCGGGTCGGCGTGGGCCAGCAGCCCGCCGGCGGCCCACAGGTTGGCGTACACGACGTTGCCCGCAGCATCGATGGGCTGGAAGGCATCGTTGACGGCCACGCCCCCGCGCAGCGCCGGATGCCCCTGCGGGTCGAGAAAAAGAGGGCGGAACCATTGCCGACGATCCTGTGGCGTGGTAAGCGGCAGGTCGAAGATCGTTTCCCAGAAGCGGCCGGAGGGGTTGCTGTCGAAGCCGCCGCCAAGCACGCCTCCCGTAGCCAGCAGAAAAGCCTTGGCCCGATGCTTAAGTGGGCGCGCGCTGGTCGCCGTCTCCACGAATTCGATCATGCCATCCTGAGCGTGAAAACCGATTGCTTCCATCCCGATCTCGACGCGCACGCCTCGCCGCTCCAAGCTGCGACGCAGCGCCGTCGCCAGCCGAACGCCGGGGACGCTGGGCGGAAGCGTGGCGATCTCGAAGACGGCGGCATTCAACGCCTGCGTGAGCGCAGTCAACACTTGGGAATGCGCCTCTCGCCCCAAAATGGCGGGCAGCCCGATGCGCTCCCCCGGCTTGACGACCAGCCTGAGCGCGTCGATCAGGCGCTGTTGCGTCGTCGGCTCGTCGAGCGCCTCCGCCAGTTGCACGCTGTTGCGGTCGCGACGCTCGCTGAGCACGCTCCACGGCAAGACAGCCGCCCGAGCAGCCTGCCCCTGCGCCTCGAGGTTGCGGGCGATCAGGTGAGGATAGAAGTCGCGCATGCCCTGAAAGCCGACGATGACCATGGGCCGGCCGTCCTTTACGTCGCCGGCGCGCTGACCGGCCGGCAGCAGATAGCTGGGGCGCCATGCGCCTGCAGGGGAAGGCGTGTGCGCATTGCCGCCGTCCTCGCGTCCGCCGTAGTCGAGCCCGAGTTCGGCGACGCACGCGCGAAACCAATCAAGCGCCTCCTGGGCGCGCCTGGCGCCGACGATTCGATAGGGATGGCGCTCCGGCAGGTCGTCGATGCGCTCCCAGGGGCGCTCCACGGCGCGCGCCTCGGCGCCGAGGTAGCCCAGGACGTCGATGGTTCCCGGTGTCCAGTAGAGCGCTCCCATGCCTTTGGCGATGAGCTTGACGCGCAAGCCGGCCTCCGCCGCACGCAGCGCGGCGATCAAGCCCGCTAATCCTGCGCCGATCACAAGCAGGTCCACTATCATCGTCCATCCTCCTTTGCACCGGCTACGGCGTCGAAGCGCCAGAACTCTGTCAGAGGGCTGGCCTCGCCATCCTCCGGCAGATGGTCGACGTTCATAATGGTGAGATAGATCAATTCGTTCAGCCGCTCCTGTTTGAGCTGCCGCCCCCAGAGCACAGGCGTCAGGCCGCGCCAGCGTTCCTGGAGAAAGTCGCGCAATAGCAGGTTGGGGTTGTCAAGCGGGGAAACTTTTGGGTTCAACGCTGCAGGCTTTGCCTGCACACTGTGGCGCGGGGACTGCAGATAGGCGACATTCCACGGCAGCCCGCCATCTACCTCGGTTTGCGGCGGAGCCTCCTGTGCGTGCAGCCGAAGCTGATGGAGGATGCCGGCGGCGCGGAAGGTGCAAAAGCCGCCCTGACAAGGTCCCATGCCCAGCCGTACGTCGCGACGCAGGTCGTCCAGCGTCACCGTCGGGTTGTTGGCGACTGCCTGCTCGACCATGGCGCGCGTCACCAGCTCACACTCGCAGATCAGGTCGCCTTGCAGCCGCGCCTCCTCCACCTCGTGCAGACGATGACCGAGCCAGTAGTGTCCCTGCTCCGCACCGGGCACAGGCGTCGTCGCCGTCAGGCAGGGGCGCTCGACGCCGAGCTGCTCGCAGACCTTGTCCACGGTCTTTTCGGCCATCAGGCGGAAGGTCGTCCACTTGCCGCCGGTGATGGTGAGGAAGCCGGAGACGCCATCGCGTTGTCGATGGTCGAGCAGCGCCAGCGCGCGCGTGGCGTCGCGGCTTTCGCCCGTGTAGCCTTCCTGATAGAGCGGTCGCACGCCCGCCCAGGCGCGCAGAATGCGCGAGCGGCTCAGGCCGGGGACGAGCTTGTCGCCCTCCCGCAACATCAGATCGACTTCCCACGGCTCGATCGTGAGCATCTCCGGATCGGATACGCGCTCGTCGGTGGTGCCGATGATGGCGACCGTGTGCACAGGCACCAGGATGTCGCCGTCGGCGGGCATTTTGCAGCGATTGATCACGGTGTTGACCAGGCGGTGGTTTACGGCCACCATCACGCCCTTGCCCGGGATGACATTGACAGGAACGCCGGCCATCGCTGCAATTTTGCCGGCCCAAGCGCCGCCGGCGTTGACGGTGATGGCGGCATCGATGCGCACCTCTTCCCCATGCACGACGTCGCACACCCGTGCGCCGACGACGCGACGGTCGCCGTCGCTGCCTTCGGTGAGCAGGTCGATCACTTCGTGGTAAATCAGAATCTGCGCGCCTGCCTGCCGCGCCGCCTGCGCTGTGACATGGGTCGCCAGAAAGCTGTCCGCCGACCCGTCCGGCACCTCGAAGACGCGACTGATGCGCGGGTTGAGCAGCGGCTCGCGACGAAACGCCTCCTTCAAGGGGATCTCCTCGCAAGGAATGCCGACTTTCGCGCACGCCGCCTTGAAGCGATCTGGGTAATCGCCTTCATCCTCCGGCGTCACCACGAAAAAACCGCCCGTATCTTCGATGCAATGCGCATGGGTGCGGCGCAGGATGCGATTTTCCTCGATGCACTCGATAGCGCTCTGCGGGTCTTTGACTGCATAGCGGCCGCCGCTGTGCAACAGCCCATGATAGCGTCCGGTCGTGCCATGCGTGAGGTCGCGCTTCTCGACCAGGATCACGCGTAGGCCGCGCAGGGCGGCGTCCCACGCCACACCGGCGCCGGTCGAGCCGCCGCCGATCACCAGAACGTCCGTTGACATTCGCTTCATATCACGTCGATCCCTTCCATAGTTTTACGCACGAGGTTGCGCACGCCATCTCCATCGTTCATTTGCAACGCCTTTTGCGCCAGCCGTCGCGCTGCCGGCATAGTCAGCCGACCGATGATCTGCTTGGCGATGGGAATGCTTGCGGGAGCCATGCTAAACTCATCCAGCCCCAACCCCAACAAAATGGGGATCGCCAACGGATCGGCGGCCATCTCACCGCAGAGTCCCACCCATCTCTTCTGCAGATGGGCGGCGCGCAGCACACGGTCGATCTGACGCAACACCGCCGGATGAAGCGGGTCATACAGATTGGCCACGCGCTCATTGGTGCGGTCGGCGGCGAAGGTATATTGCACCAGATCGTTGGTACCGAGGCTAAAAAAATCAACCAAAGCCGCCAGACGGTCGGCCATTTCAACGGCTGCAGGCGTTTCGATCATAACGCCGATCGGGACGTCGGCCCGAAACGATGCGCCGGCAGCTTTCAATTCGCCGGCGGCGGCGGCCAGCAGCGCTTGCACATGCAAAACCTCATTCATCGTACTGATCATCGGCAACAGAATATGGATGTTTCCTTCCACGGCGGCGCGCATCAGTGCGCGCAATTGCGCCTTGAAAAATTCCGGCATGGTCAGCGAAATGCGGATGGCGCGCCAGCCGAGAAAAGGGTTGGCCTCGGCCGGCAAGGAAAGATAGGGTGCAGGTTTGTCGCCACCGATGTCGAACGTGCGCACCACAGTGCGACGATCTGCCATAATGCGCGCCAGCCTGGTGTAGATTTCCGCCTGCTCCATTTCGTCCGGAGGTGTCCGGCGATCTTGAAAGAGAAATTCGGTGCGCAACAGACCAACCGCCTCTGCGCCTGCTTCCAACGCTCGTTCGGCGTCATCGACGGTCCCCAGATTAGCCGCCACCTCCACGCGCACCCCGTCGGCAGTGCGCGTTAGCTGTTGCGCATGTGCCCATGCAACGGCGCGCGCCGTGGTCGCCTCGAGATGCGCCGCCGCATACATCGCCTGTGTCGACTCGTCCGGCTCCACGACAATCAGCCCGCGTGCGCCATCGACGGCCAGCCGAGCGCCTGACTTGACGGTTTCCAACAGCAAGGGTCCGACATTGACAATGGCAGGAATGCCCATGCTTCTGGCCAGAATAATGGCATGCGCCATTGCTCCACCGCCGGCAGTACAAATCCCGATCACGCGCCGGTGGTCGAGCATGGCGGCCTGCGAGGGGAGAAGCGTTTCGGCCACGACGATCGCTCTCTCCGGCAGCTCGATGGCTTGTGGCTCATAGACGCCCAACGATTGCAGCAAACGGCTTCCTACGTCTTCGATGTCCACGCTGCGCTGCTGAAAGATAGCTCCGCTCATCCGCCGAAAGCGTTGCGCCCACTGCGCAACCACGGTTTGCGTCGCCTGGGCCGCGCTGGCGCCGCCGCGAATCGCCGCGCGCATCTCTTCCAAAAAATCTTGATCTTCGAGCAACAATAGATGGGCGTGAAAAATGAGCGCCTGCTCTTCGCCTAGTGTCGTACGGACTTGGGCGATCAATGTTTCAAGTTGGGAGCGGGCGATCTGCAGGGCCGCCTCAAGACGTTCCCACTCTTGTTGCAGATCGGACTCTGGTTGCAGATCGGAAGACACTATGCTACGCCGATCGTCGGGAGCTGTCGGCAGCAGATGAGGACCGGCCAAAACAACGGCGTCCCCAACGGCCATGCCGGGCGAGGCGGGTTGCCCCCACAGCAAGGCGACGCCGTTTTCTTCTATGTCAAAGGATGACGGCGAAACGAGTGGAGAGACCTCGACATACGCATAGCGGGCAACGTCGTGCGCTACCTGTCGGGCTAACAGATCAACAGCCGCTTCGGCGTCCTGCCCAGACGCCTCGATGCGGATCAGATGGCCTTTTTCAATCCCAAGCGCAAGCAAACGATTGAGACGACTCGCCGGCGCCGGACCTGCACCGGTGCTCAGGTTGGTGACGCAAATCTCGGCCTGAAACTGTGCTGCAAGCTGGACGAAGCGCGCAGCAGGGCCAAAATGCAATCCCGCCGGATTGACCACCAGCACGTCGGCACCGGCGCTATCCAGCGTTGCAACATCTTTGGCACCGGCAACAGCGGGTGAATGTGACGAGGGTGCCGCTTCCTCTGCAGGGCGCAGCACGGCGATCTTAGCCTGCATGGCCTCCTCCGCTTCCCGCGCCACCGCCTCCAGATCCATGCCGATGGAAGCCTGAACGGCGGCCGCCATGGCGCCTTCCACGAACGGCCCGCTGCAGATGCGCACACGGGCACGCAGCTCCGGCGGCAGCAACTCGAGCGCCACCTGGCCGCTGATCACCGCGCTGCCGAGGTCCATCAGCACAAGCACGCCGTCGTCGTTGCCGACGGCTTCGATGGCCTCCGCAATTGCGACCGGGTCGGTGCCGAAAGGCTGGTAAGGATTTTCGCTGCCGCCTACGGCTGCAATCACGGCCCGCCCCTGCACCTGTTGCTCCGCCAGCGCCTTGACGGCCATGGACAGCTCTAGGCTGTGAGAGACCAAAACAATGCTGACCAATGTTTCATCCTTCGACCCACTCGAACGTGCGCGTGACCGCCTTCTTCCACTGTGCATACAGCTTTGTGCGCGCCGTGTCGTCCGCCGAGGGCTTCCAGATTTTGTCGACGCCCCAGTTGGCGCGCATCTCGTCGGTGTTTTTCCAGAAGCCGACGGCGAGTCCGGCGGCGTAGGCTGCGCCGAGGGCGGTCGTTTCGCTGACGCGAGGCCGAATCACCGGCACGCCCAGCACATCGGCCTGGAACTGCATGAGCAGTTCGTTCCGAACCATGCCGCCGTCCGCTTTGAGCGCCTGCAACTCGACGCCGGAATCCTGGTGCATGGCGTCGAGCACCTCGCGCGTCTGGAAGGCAGTCGCTTCTAGGGCGGCGCGCGCGAAGTGTCCACGGTGAATAAAGCGCGTCAACCCTACGATCACCCCGCGCGCGTCGCTGCGCCAGTAAGGGGCGTAGAGACCGGAGAAGGCCGGCACGAAGTAGATGCCGCCGTTGTCTTCGACCGTGCGCGCCAGGTTTTCGATTTCAGGCGCCGAATCGATCAGACGCAGGTTGTCGCGCAGCCATTGCACTAATGCGCCGGCGATGGCGATAGAGCCTTCCAGAGCGTAGACGGCCGGCTCGTCGCCGAATTGGTAACAGACGGTGGTGAGCAGCCCATGTTGAGAGGGCACAATCTCGGTTCCTGTATTCAGCAGCATAAAACAGCCCGTCCCGTACGTGTTCTTGACCTCGCCCACGTCGAAGCAGGTCTGTCCGACGGTGGCCGCCTGCTGGTCGCCCAGGTCGCCGCAGATCGGGATGCGGGCCCCGAACGGGCCGTCGTGAAGCGTGTATCCGTAGATGTCCGGATCGCTTGAGGGTCGGATCGTCGGCAACATGGCGCGAGGGATCTCCATCGCCGCCAAAATATCGTCGTCCCATTCCAGGCGGTCGAGCGCCATCAACATGGTGCGCGAGGCGTTGGTTACGTCGGTGACGTGCACACCGCCGTTGACGCCGCCGGTGAGGTTCCAGATCAGCCAAGTGTCGATCGTGCCGAAGAGAGCGTCCCCGCAACGTGCGGCCTCGCGCAGCCCTGGGACATTGTCGAGCAGCCAACGAATCTTGGGACCGGAGAAGTAGGTGGAAAGCGGCAACCCGACTACCGAGCGAAAACGGTCCGGTCCCTCTGTACCCGCAAGCTCCGTACAGAGGCGATCGGTGCGTGTGTCCTGCCAGACGATGGCGTTGGAATAGGGTTGGCCCGTACGCCGATTCCACACCACCGTCGTTTCGCGCTGGTTGGTGACGCCGACGGCGGCAATGTCGCCCGGCGCTGCGCCGAGCTTCTCCAGCGCGCTGCGCACCACGCGCTGGGTCTGGTTCCAGATTTCGATAGGGTCATGCTCGACCCACCCCGGCTGCGGATATATCTGTCGATGCTCGAGCTGAGAAACGCTGACCGGCTCACCATGAAGGTTGAAGATCATGCAACGCGTGCTGGTCGTTCCGGAATCGATAGCGGCGACAAATCTACTCATCGGAGCGCTCCCTTGCTGTGATGGGTGTGTTTCGATTCGGCGGCTATTTGCCGTTGTCATTCTGTGTGGGTTCGGTCATCCTGGATGTGGTTCGGCGATCGCATCGGATCGGGTGGCGTGACAAATGGCTTCGGCGGCGCTCAAGATCAACAGATAGGCCGATGTGGCGCCTGGGTCCTGATGGCCGATGCTGCGCGGCCCCAGATAGCTGGCGCGACCTTTGCTGGCCTGCATCGGGATTGTGGCTTTCATGCCTTCTTCCGCCGCCCGTCTCGCCGCCTCCATCGCGTCACACAAAGAGGCGTGGTCATCCAACGCCTGCTGGAGCGTCACCACGGCCGGCAATAGCGCGTCTACCATGGTTTTATCCCCCAAACGCGCGCTGCCGCGCTGTCGCACGCCGTCGACGCCGGCTGCAAGCGCAGCGGCAAACTGGCCATCCGTCAACTCACTCTTACCGACGGACGCCACTCCCATGCGCAGAAACAGCGTGCCGTAGAGCGGTCCGCTGGCGCCCCCAACTTTGGAAAGCAAGGTCATCCCGATCGTTTTGAAAAGCGCGCCGAGGTCGTCGTCGGCGTATGTGGCCAAACGCCTCCGCACTTCTTCCATGCCGCGCGCCATATTGATGCCATGGTCAGCATCGCCGATGGCGGCATCCAACGCCGTCAGCATTTCCTTATTCTCCACAATTTTGTCGGCAAAACGGAGCATCCAATCAATCAAAACTGCGCTTTCCACCCTGACATTCGAGATCATGATGTTTTTCATTTTGAACAGACTTTTCAAAACAAAAACGCAAAGACGCGAGGGCGCAGAAACACAAAGCTTTTCCGAGAAAATCTCCGTGCATTCGGCGCCTTTGCCGATCAATTCCTTTTGCTTTCAACGCCGGCCTCTTGCCTCGGTAACGCCGAGCCACGAAGATGTCGGCGCCACAGCCGATGACGATCCTTTGTCCTGTTGCACAAGCGAGTTCACACCGGAACGGTTCACCAGCGCAACGCCGGCGTGCGCACGGGTGCATCCCACCAGCGTAGAAGTTCGTCGTCCACCTCCATCATCGTGATCGAGCAACCCGCCATCTCCAGCGACGTAATATAATTGCCGACCAGGCTGCGGCGGATGGCGATGCCCCGAGCGTCGCAAAGTTCGGCAAGATGGCGAAAGACGATGTAAAGCTCCATCAACGGCGTACCGCCCATGCCGTTGACCATGACGATCGCCTCGCTGCCGTGTCGAAAGGGTAGGTCGTCGAAAATGGTGGTCGCCAGGATGTCGGTGATCTCGTCGGCGCGCAAAAGCCTACTGCGTTGGCGTCCGGGCTCGCCGTGGATGCCGATGCCGATCTCCATCTCATCCTCCTTGAGGGTGAAGGTCGGTTGGCCGACGGCCGGCACAATGCAAGGGGTCAAGGCCATGCCCATGCTGCGCCCGCGCTCGCTCACCGTTCGCCCAATCGCCGCCACTTGGGCCAGAGACAGGCCGGCTTCCGCCGCCGCGCCGCAAATTTTCTCGGCGAAGATGGTGAGGCCGACGCCCCGTCTGCCTGCGGTGTAAAGGCTGTCCTCAACTGCTACATCGTCGTGGATCAGCACGCTTTCGACTTCGATGCCTTCATCGCGACAGAGTTCTGCGGCAATGTCAAAGTTCAAAATATCGCCGGTGTAATTTTTGACGATGAACAGAACGCCTGCGCCGCCGTTGACAGCGTGCGCTGCAGCGACGACCTGCTCCGGCGTGGGGGAGGTGAAGATCGGGCCAGGACAGGCGGCGTCGAGCATCCCGTAGCCGACGAAGCCGCTGTGCATCGGCTCATGTCCGCTTCCTCCGCCGGAGATGACACCCACCTTGCCGCCGCGCGGAGCGTCGATGCGCACGACGTAGTTCGGATCGAAATGGACGCGCAGCAGATCGGCGTGGGCGCGCGCCAGCCCTTTCATGCTTTCTTCGACGACGTTCGACGGATCGTTGATAAGTTTCTTCATGGTTGCAAGCTATCGTCGAGCAATCGCTCTACGATCCTACGCGCCTGCGCCGCTGCCAGCGCTCGATGGCTGATCCGATTTTTGACCTCGAGCGGAAGCTCCGCCAACGTGGCGTTGAGGGAAGGCGCCCAGAAGATCGGGTCGTATCCAAAACCGCGATCTCCGCGCGGGGCGGTCAAAATGACGCCTTCGACCACCCCTTCAGCGGTCCATGCCTCGCCGGTTGGGCGGGCGATGGCGACAACGCAGCGAAAGCAGGCGGTGCGCCTCTCCATCGGTATGCCTTCGAGTTCGCGCAACAGCAAGGTGCAGCGCTCCCGGTCGGTCAGACCTTCCCCGCCGTAGTGCGCCGAGTGAACACCCGGTCTCCCACTCAAGGCGTCAACTTCCAGGCCACTATCGTCTGCCCAGGTCAGCAGATTCGTGTGCGCCGCATAGAAACGCGCTTTCAACAGAGCGTTCTCGACGAGTGTGGCGCCTGTTTCCGGCGCAACTTCCTTGACGCCGACCTGCTTAAGCCAAACAATTTTTACCGGCAGGTCGCCGAGCAGATGCGCATATTCGCGCGCTTTGCCTTCGTTATGGGTGGCGACCAACAACGTGAGTTCGTGCATCTGTTCACCAATCGGCGCTTTAAATTGTTTACCCTCTGAATGCTATCATATAATTGTAGTTGGTGGTAGCTACGCATAGTTAGGTTTCCGGGGTGCACAGCTGCACGAAGAGGGTGTTGGGTCAGAAAACCATCACAATTGAGAGGCGTTTCATGGTCGAGTCTTACCACCCCCTGCGCATCTTTACCGGCTCCGCCCATCCAGCACTGGCGCGCGAGATCGCCGATATTTTGCATGTCAACCTTGGCCGTGCGACAACGACGCGCATGCCCGACAGCGAAATTCATGTCATGATCGACGAGGTCGTGCGGGACCAGGACATTTTTTTCATCCAACCGTGCTGTGAACCGGTCAACGATCATTTGATCGAGTTGATCCTCTATCTAGACGCCTTCCGTCGTGCCAGCGCCCATAGCGTCAGCGTCGTCATGCCGTACTTTCCTTATGCACGCCAGGAACGGATGGCCAGGGGCCGCGAGGCGATCAGTGCGCGCGTGGTGGCCAATATGCTGGAGATGGCGGGCGCCCGCCGCGTCATCTACGTGGACATTCACAATCGCGCCATTCAGGGTTTCTTCAACATCCCGGTGGACCCTCTCAGTGCTGTCAGCATCCTGGCGGACTATTTCCGCAAACCTGAATTCTGCGACGCGGCCATCGTCAGCCCCGACGTCGGCCGCGCCAGCATGGCAGGGAAATATGCGGAGCTGCTCAATCTGCCGCTGGTCGTCATGCATAAGCGCCGACTCAATTTTTCCACCACGGAAACGACGCATGTCGTCGGCGACATCGAAGGCAGACGTCCGATCATTATCGACGATGTGATGGCAGGCGGAAGCGTGCTGCGCCAGATCGACGCCCTGTATGAGGCGGGGGCCAAGGGCCGCGCTTGTTTCGCCGTCACGCATCCGGTGCTTTTGCCCAGCGCCCTCAAGCGGTTAGACGAAGATGATCGTATCGAACGCCTGGTAGTGATGAACACCATTCCCGTGCCCGAATCGAAGCGTCATCCCAAGCTAGTTGTGCTTTCCGTCGCCAACCTGCTTGCGGAGATTATCAACCGCATCTACCACGGAGAAAGCATCTCGTCGAAACTGATCTTAGCATGAGTGCACGAGGAGGCGACCATTTTGTTCACGCGCAATGTGCGACCCGAGCCCGATGCGATTGAGGTGATCATCGGCCCGCGCGCTCGTTTCAGCGGGCAACTGCAATGCGAAGCCAGCATCCGCATCGACGGCGTCGTCGACCAAGGACGCATCGAGACGCCATCCAACGTCATTATCACCGAGACGGCAACCGTACAGTGTGACATTTACGCCCGCGTGGTCAGCATCCGCGGCAAGTTCAAGGGCGTTATCCAGGCCGAACGCGTGGAGTTGCTCGACGGCAGTCAGGTGGCGGGCGTGCTCAACGTGAACAGTTTTTATATGGATGAGACGGTGGTGATGCGCGCAGCGGTGAATATTCGCGCCGACGCCGCCGCCGAAATCAAATCACCGGCGCCGCCGGCCACCCCGCACCTTCCGGTGAGCCGGGCAGTTGAATCCTCACAAACGCCAAGTGAACCATCGTAGAAGAAATCATCGTAGAAGGATATCAAATGAGTGAACGAACAGTTGCATTCCGCGACAAGACCCTGACCGTCATCGGCCCCGAGCTAAAACCAGGTGACCAAGCGCCGGAGGTTGAACTGTCGACGGGGTTTCTCGCCAAATCGAAGTTGCTGGCCGCCAGCGCCGGCAAGATTCGTCTGGTCAGCGTCGTGCCGAGCATCGACACCGGCGTCTGCGACGCACAGACGCGACGCATGAACGAAGAGGCCGCCCGGCTAGGCGAGGATGTGGTCGTGATCACCGTGAGCGCCGACTTGCCGATGGCGCAGAAGCGATGGTGCGGCGCGGCCGGCGTGGAGCGCGTAGTGATGCTCTCCGATTACTTAGGGCTGGAGTTCGGCAAAACCTACGGCGTTGCAGTGCCGGAGCTGGGCGTCGATCAGCGCGCCATCTTTGTGATCGATGAAAACGACGTGATCCGCTATGTAGAATACGTGCCGAGCATCGGCCAACATCCCAATTATGAGGCGGCGCTGGAGGCGGTGCGCGGCTTGTTAAATTCCCGGTGAACAATGCTGGTGCATTCTTTAGAGAGCGCTGCGGTTTTCCGTGCTGACGCTTCGTCTTTCTGAACAAAACAAAGCGACCGTCGCACCATCCAGGAAGCTCGATCTTTTAAACAAAATAATCCGGCGATCATCGTAGCTGCGGCTCGCAGTCGCGCCTTCTCGGCAGACCGCAGGGTGTTGGGCAAGTTTAAGGAAGTGCAGCTACGTGCAGCCCCATCGGAATAGTTTGTTAAATTCTATTGAGCTTCCTGGAAAGTGGCATCCCTCAAGAGAGTCCCACCGGCTGCCCATCATGCCTGTTATTCGATCCAGCGCTCCTCCTCGCCGACCAGCTTGAAGCGCCGTTGTGTTTGCGACCAGGGAGGGACTGCGTAGCCTCTTGAATCGAGGGACGCTCCCCCGCCCGGCGCCGCCGCATGCCCCGTCAACACAATCACCGGTGGTTGATAGACAGGCTGCACCGGCTCCACCCTGGCGCGCGCAGAGCGTTCATCGTCATTTTCACGACGACGCCCGCTCGCTACGATGAGTAGGGAGGCCGGAATGCCGGCGAGCACCCCCAGCACGATCCCGATCGCCATCCCCAGTGCATCGGCGCTGAGCCGCTCGCCCAGCCGCCACACTGCGACGCCCGCAACGAGCAACAATAACAACAATACAATTCGCCGCATCGTCTCGACCCTCCTCATAGTGTGCGTCTTCAGCTTTCCTTGCCGTCTGAGGCTCCGTTATATCTGACGCCGGCCTGCGCCGCCTCTCTCTCCTTGCCGATAGGGCGCTTTCAAGGCTCGACATTCGGATTCGCCGATCCAAGCAGCCTGGAAGCGCGTCGTTTCTCCCTTCGCCACCAACAGGAAGTCGCCTCGCCCACCCAACTTTTCGGCGCCGCTGTCCGCTACGCCGCTAGCGTAACGCGCTTCGTCGCGAGTCGCCACCGCACCCACCAGCCGCACCGGAAAATTTGCCTTCATGACGCCACCGATCAATTGCGCAGTCGGCTTCTGGGTGCACGCAACGAGGTGAATGCCCGCCTCCCTGCCCCGCTGCGCCAATCGCGTGAGCGTCGCCTCCGCCGTCTTGCCGCCCGTCTGCAATAGATCGGCCAGCTCGTCGATCGCCACCACCAGCAGCGGCGTACACACCCCTTCCTCGTCGCGACGCTCCATCTCGCGCACCACGATGCGCAACCGATTGACCGCCGCCTGAACATCGACGATGATTTCTCCCTCTACATGAGGCAGGTGAGCCAGTGGGGCAAAACCCCGTCCTTTGGGATCGATCAACACGATCCGTAGATTCTCCGGCGCATTGCACAACGCAAGCGAGGCGAGAATCGTGCGGGCAAGGGCGCTCTTGCCACTGCCGGTCATGCCTGCGATCAGCAGATGAACCACATCCGGCGCAGGGAGGCGCAGAAGAAGTGGCCGACCCGTGTCCTCTACGCCGAGCACAGCCGTATGCGGCGGAATCCTACCCTCTAGCGTTTCCAGCAACCCTAGGAGACGCACAGGCGCTTCAAGCGGCCTGGGCATCTCGACATGCACAACGCCGCCGCTGCG
This sequence comes from Caldilinea sp., assembly GCA_025055055.1. GTDB lineage: Bacteria > Chloroflexota > Anaerolineae > Caldilineales > Caldilineaceae > Caldilinea. The sequence goes on from JANWYX010000244.1 coordinate 24,856, forward strand.
CACGATACGCACCGACGTACAGCCCAGCGCCAGTGCAATCTCCTCGGCCAGCGCGACGATCCGCTGAACGCGCACCGAAGGATGAGGCCGCACATGAAACTGAACGAAACGCGGGGCTACCACGCCCCCCAACACGACGCCATCCGCTTTATGTCTTGAGAGCACCGCCTCGATCTGCTCGGCGCTGCGTTCCAGCCAATCGCGTTCCACGGCCATGATTCACCTCGTGTACAGTCGATTGTATAGAACATATGTTCTAATGTCAAGCGCGCACTGCGCCTCTTTTTCTTCATTTGCTGTTTGACAAAGCTGCCTCCTCTTGATGACAATACGGCGAACCGGCGACAAAACTCTTTAAAACCTGGAGGCGCGAATGCGCATTGTGCGTTTTTTCGGCCATGCCGTGCCGGTGATTCTGGCCTTGACGGCCGGGACCTATGTAGGCATCTATATGTGGGGGTCGCTGGCCGTGCCCGAGGTGAAACCGGTTGCGCTGCATTCGTCGCCCAATCCGGCGCACAGCGACATCGATGAGGTTTGTCTTCCGTTTGTGCTGACGCACGGAGCGAAAGGCGAGAAGGTGACCGTGGCCGGGCTTTCGCCCGACATTTGCATTTGGTGGGATCCGATCAACTGCGAGAACTTCTAGGCGGAGAGCGGCTATCCCGGCTTCTCGCTGCGGGTGTTCGCCGCAATTTACCGGCTTAGGCTGGCGATCCAGGCGCTGGCCGACGAGAACGCGTCCGCCTCACAAGCGCAGACGGTGATCGGCAACCCGGGCGATCTCGCCGTCAACATAGGCGCCATCAACGCACCGGCGGAGGCGTAGTGCAGCCGTGGCCGCAACGTCTTTGTCTACTTCTTTCTCGCTATTCCATGGCTTCCACATGCGTCGTGTCAAGCACATCCCGCCAGAACCCGAACTTATGCCCTGTAGAGCACGCCTCCGGCGCAACCCATAAGCGGTCTATGGGGCCGCCAAAAAAGAGGGGACTGCCCCATCGGGATGAGGCAGTCCAAAAGAGGGAAATATAGAGGGGCGTGGATGATCCAATGGGTCAGGGCTCGATCATCAACACGCCTAAGAGGCTACGCGGCCGTGCATTCGACAGACAGCTCTTGTTGAAGATAGGGAATATCCCGGTCTCTTTGCAATGCCAGCGATAGACGCCTGTCTCGCCCGGCGCCAGCATCTGCTGTGCGCCCTCCTGCTGAATGCCATAGTCGTCATCGAGCAGGGCAATCTCCAACGGCTGTAACGTATGATTGGCGATGTGAAGCTCGATCCATTCGCCGCGTACTGCGCGCACGACAAAGGGGCGCAACCAGCCATGCGGTTGACGCACATCGCTCGGCAACATGCGCCGTACCTGGTTGAGCGAAAGGCCGTACCGTTGCGAAAGAGAGGCAGCATCCTCATCCAACTGAGCCGGCGACCGCAGAGAGTGCGTCGGGTCTTTCATGCGCTGGGCGATGTAGTCGATCAGCGGTTGGTAACGTTGCAACGTCAACACCGGCCGTTCATCGACGTTGTCGCCTGCCGGCATCATGACCGCCGTAAGACGATAGAGGCGCGCTGCGCGATCGGGAATGGGATGTCTGACCGTCGACTGCATTGGGTTGCGATGTTGCCATGCATTGCTGCTCATCGGGAGTTGCGTGTGAGTTGCTGCCATGTGACCGCCTTTCCTTCCCTTGTCTACCTCCTCTCTTCGGAGAAGGTCGAACTGCGCCCTGATGTTGAAAACAGATCGTTTGTTTTCGTTCATCGGCAGTATAGAGGCCAACGCGTTGATCGAGCGTTGATTGGATGGACGACGATCGGTTGGACAAGGGCGGTTTGGACAACAGCCGGGGGCCGCATGAAAAATCGAACGTGAAAAGGATCCGTTCGTTGGACAGAGCGCTACCATTGACCGTATACTGATGTTGCCAAGCGACGCCTCATTGAACCGGGCGCATCTATGCATTTCGGAGCAGATGTTCGATGCTGGATTTCAAATTGTTGGGCGCGCCGCACATCCTGCTCGATGGTCAACCTCTGACCCTGCGCCGCAACAGCGTGAAAGCGCGTGCCCTGCTCTTCTATCTCGCCGCCACCGGCACCATGGAGCCGCGCGAACGGTTGGCCGGTCTCCTCTGGTCAGACTGGCCGGAGACCAAAGCCCGCGCCTATCTGCGCGGAGAACTCCACCTTCTGAGCCATCTGAAAAACCGATATTTGCTTGAGGAGGAAGGACGTCTCGGACTGGTTGAAGGGCGCATCCGCGTCGACCTGCAAGCTTTACGCTCTGTGGCCGTTTCGCCGTCGTCTACACTCGAGGAGCTCTACGCTGCCAGCCGACTTTACACCGGGCCCTTTCTCGATGGCCTCGACGCCCAACTTGAGGAAAGCTCTCCGCTCTTCGTCGAGTGGATGCAAGTCGAGCGGGAACAGATTGAACGTCAGTGGCTCCAGCTGCTCTATCGCTTCGCCGCTGCGTGCGCCGGCGAGGGACGCATGTTGACCGCCGGCATCGACGCCTGTACCCATCTACTCGAGCTTGAGCCGGAGCGTGAAGAGGTGCATCGGCTCAAGATGCGTCTCCTGGCGATGGACGGTCAGCGGGCAGCTGCGCTCAAACAGTATGACCTGTGTGCCTCTGCGCTGATGGATGAGCTCGGAGTCCCGGTCTCCGCCGAAACGGACGCGCTTTACGATCGCATCTTGGCCGGCGAATTCGACCGCTTTGAACGCGCGCCCATTGAAATGGTCAGCGCGACAGGACGTCGCTCACCGTTTCAAGCCATCGCAGCTCCTGCACAATTTTCCGGTCGCGAGCAAGAGATCGATCAGCTTGTCGCCTGGCTGACGCGCCCCGGACGCTCCCCGATCGTCGCCGTCGTCGGCATGGGCGGCGTCGGCAAGACTGCGTTGGCCGCCGCTGTAGCGGAACGGTTGCGCCAACACTTCGTCGACGGCGTGCTCTGGGGTCGGGTCGCCACCGATGCACCGTTGGATATCTTGCAGAGTTGGGCGCTGGCCTACGACCGCGACCTCAGCAAAATCACCAGCCTAGAAGCGCGCGCCGCAGCAATGCGCACTATCCTGGCCGACAAACACGCACTGATCGTGCTTGATGACGTAGTCGCCGGCAAGCCGATCGACGCCCTGCTGCCCGGAGTTGCGCCCTGTGCTGTGTTGCTCACTTCTCGCGATCGCGCAGAAGTCACGCCGCACGCCACCACAATCCTGGAGCTGCGCGAACTTTCGCTGGAGAGCAGCCTTGCAATGCTCACCTATTTGCTCGGCGAAGCGACTATCGCCGCCGAACGCGCCAGTGCAGAGGAGCTTTGTCGCCTGCTGGAGGGGCTGCCGCTGGCCGTCGAAATTGCTGCGCAACGGATCGCCTCCTCCCCTCGGCGCGACCTGGCGCGCATGGTGCGCAACCTGCGCTCTGCCGCGGCGCGGCTGGCACACGGCATCAGCAACCGTTCGGTGCGCACCAGCTTCGAGGTGAGCTGGGCCGGCTTGGAAGCCCCGCTTCGCCGCACCTTCACACTGCTGGGACTGTTCGACGGTCGTCCCTTCACGGCGGAGGCCGTCGCCGCCGTTGGCGCGATCGGCCTTGACGACGCCGTCGAACAGCTCGACCATTTGACGGCGCTTTCCATGCTCAAATTTGCCGGGGAAGAGCGCTACGTCCAGCATCGCCTGCTCGCCGATTTTGCAGCAGAGAAATTGGCCGAACTGCCCGACCGCACACCGCTGCAGCAGCGCTTTGTCGCCTACTACCGCCAGCTTGTCCAGGGCGCTGCGGGCCAGTTCGATCGGTTGCACCACGAATGGGATCACCTCTTGCATGCTGTGGAAACGGCGCAGCAAATGCAGTCCTGGGAGGACCTGTTGAGCTTGGTCGATGCAGCAGCGGCTCCATGGTTTGCGCGCGGACGCTTCGATCACGCTCGCAAAGGCTTTATGGCCGGCCTCGAAGCGGCGAAGGAGCTGAACGACGCCCAACACAGCACTCGTTTTGC
>JANWYX010000250.1 GCA_025055055.1 Caldilinea sp.
GGGACGCATGATCGGCCAAGCCCTACCCGGTGTACACCATGCCGTCTGTTTTTCTTTTTATGCCACCAAAACCATCACCACGGGTGAAGGCGGCATGATTGTCACGGATGACGACAGAATCGCCGAACGTTGCCGAATCATGGCTTTGCATGGGATCAGTAAAGATGCCTGGAAACGATATACGGCCGAAGGGTCATGGTATTACGAAATCATCGCACCTGGTTATAAGTACAATATGACCGACATCGCAGCGGCAATAGGAGTGGCGCAGTTAGCCAAAGCCGAACGCATGGCTGCAAGGCGTCGCACTATCGCCCAAATGTATAACGATGCATTCTCCGATTTGCCGGAAGTGGAGACACCCTTCGACCCCGATCAACAACCTCTTATCGGGCGCCGAACACCGACCAGCCATGTGCAGCCCAGTCATGCCTGGCACCTATACATGTTGCGCCTCAATCTGGAACGATTAACAATCGATCGAGGACAATTCATTGCCTTGTTGAAAGCCCATCAGATCGGCGCCAGCGTACATTTTATTCCCTTGCATCTCCATCCCTACTATCGGGAAAGTTATGGATATCGGCCTCAAGATTTTCCGGTGGCATACCGACAATATCTTCGCGAGGTCTCTTTGCCCATTTACAGCAAAATGAGTGACGAGGATGTCAATGATGTCATCACGGCAGTCCGCACCATCGTCTCCCAACATCGTCGATGATCGCCTGCAGCGCCTGTTCGATCTTCTTGTCGCAGGCATTGGGCTCGTTGCACTCTCTCCCCTGTTTTTGCTTATTTCGATCTGCGTAAAACTTGATTCCCCCGGTCCCGCCTTCTATCGGGCGACCCGAGTTGGCCGCAGCGGCAAGCTCTTTCGACTCTTCAAATTTCGCACCATGGTTGTGAATGCCGACCGTTCCGGACCCGGCATCACCGTCGCCGGCGATGCGCGCGTGACAAGAGTAGGGCGATGGCTGCGACGAACCAAAATTGACGAATTGCCTCAACTGATCAATGTCTTGCGGGGCGAGATGAGCCTGGTGGGCCCCCGCCCCGAAGATCCTCGCTACGTCGCCCTATATACAACAGAACAGCGGCAAATTTTGGCATATCGACCGGGCATTACGAGCGCTGCTTCTCTTGCCTTTCGCCATGAAGAAACTTTGCTTAACGGCCCTGACTGGGACGTCATCTATCGAGAAAAAATTATGCCTACCAAACTCGCCATCGATTTGGCTTACATGGCGCAACGCTCTCTGTACACCGATCTCCAGTTGATCCTTCGCACCATTGTATCCATGGGGAAATAAATCACGCTCTCTCCATTCCATAATCGTCCTCCTCCGCAATTCTTTATGCTTATCCGGCGACGGTATAATCTCTGGGGTGCAGAGCTGTCTGCTTATATGCAATCTCGCACATCCTTGACCTAGCAGCGCAAGCACGCTCACATTATTGATGCTGGAATTGCGGAGTGCTCATGAAGCCCGACCGTGTTCAAAAATCTTCCAACCCGGCTGTGACCGGACTACGCGTCCGCTATTTGATGGCGATCGACCTTGCTCTCATTTTGTTGGCCGGGATCTGCGCCTTCGTCATTCGCTACGAAGCGTTGATAAGTGTTTGGCCGTACCTCAAGCAAAACTGGATATATTTCTTGCTGGCGCCTCTGATGCGCCTCCCGATTTATTACAGTTTCCACCTCTATAATCGCATGTGGCGCTACGCAAGCATCGTCGAAATGAAGATGATCGTGCTGGCCGCTGCAGTTAGCTCTCTCCTCATTTTTGCCTTCAACTTCGGCGCATTGCCTCTGTTGGGCCTCCCCAACATGCCGTCACGCTCCATCTGGCTGCTCGAAAGCATACTCAGCTTGGGCGCTCTGGCGGGCAGCCGGTTCTTGCTCCGTCTAATTCAGGAACGCTATCGTCCTCACGAGCTACTCCGATGGCGCGCCTTCATTCAGAACCCCAGCCAGGTGCTGATTGTGGGGGCAGGCGACGCCGGAGCCATGGTGCTGCGCGAGATACAAAACAACCGCGTGCTGGGACTTCATGTCGTCGGATTTGTGGACGACGACCCGGCCAAGCGTCGCCTGAGCCTAAATGGCGTGCCTGTGTTGGGCGACCGTCAAGCGATCCCTGAACTGGTGAAACGACACAATATCGACCAGGTCATTATCGCAATGCCGACCGCTTCCGGCTCCGAAATTCGTCACATCGTGCGCATCTGTGAAAAAGCCGGCATTCAACCGCGTACGGTCCCCGGACTCTACGAATTGATTGATGGCACTGTGCGTCTCTCCCAAATCCGCGAGGTGAGCATCGAAGACCTGTTGCGCCGTGAGCCAATTCACACCGATACAGCGGCAGTGAGCGGACTGCTACACGGCAGACGCGTTCTCGTCACAGGAGCCGGCGGATCGATCGGAAGCGAGCTCTGCCGTCAAATCCTTCGTTGCCGCCCCACCGAACTCGTTTTGGTGGGGCATGGCGAGAATTCGATTTTTGAGATTTATAACGAGCTTCTTATCGAAAATCAACGCATTGCCAAGGACGATGTTGGAATTACGCCGGTGATCGCCGACATCCGTTTTCGTGAGCGCATGTTGACTCTGTTTCAGGAACATCGCCCGGAAATCGTCTTTCATGCCGCAGCGCACAAACATGTGCCCTTAATGGAAATCAATCCGGTCGAGGCAATCACCAACAACGTTTTCGGTACACGCAACGTTGTGGAGGCCGCGCACGCTGTGGGCGTCCAACGCTTTGTCATGATTTCAACCGACAAGGCAGTGAATCCGACCAGTATTATGGGCGCCTCAAAACGCGCCGCCGAACTGGTGGTTCACAAATTCGGCTCCCGGGCCAATGGCGCCTACATGGCCGTGCGCTTCGGCAATGTGCTGGGCAGCCGAGGAAGCGTGCTTTTGACGTTCCGCAAACAGATTGCCGCCGGCGGCCCGGTGACGGTGACCCATCCGGAGATGCGTCGTTATTTCATGACCATCCCCGAAGCGGTGCAACTGGTGTTGCAGGCGGCGGTCCTAGGAAAGGGAGGCGAAGTCTTCTTGCTGGATATGGGCGAGCCGGTGCGCATCGTTGACATGGCAACCGACTTGATCCGCCTCTCCGGCTTGGAAGTAGGACGGGATATCGAAATTGTCTTCACAGGGCTGCGGCCGGGCGAAAAGCTCTATGAGGAGCTTTTTGTGCCCGGAGAGAAATACGAACGCACGCGCCACGAGAAAGTCTTTATCGCAAGCAATGCCAGTCATTTCGTGCCCGAATGCCTGGATGAAACGCTGGCGGCGCTGGAACAGGCGGTTCAAATGAATGACCCAAATGCCATTGTCCGCTGTTTAAGAAACTTGATCCCTGAGTACGGTTCGCCAGAAGAGCGCCTTGCCACCCACTCCGGCAAATCACCCTTTCTTGCCGGCTCCGCCGCCAAGGCTCCGGGTGTTGCGTCTTGATGCATAAGCTCGTCCTCTTACACAAACGTATGCGCCTTCTTCTCTGGCTGGAGCCTTTGTGGCTGGCGAATCTTTTTCTGGTCATCCTGTTTCCTGGCCGGCTCTGGCCGGAAGGCAAATTGTTCATCGCAGTGCTGGCGTTGCCGGTGTTTTGGCCGATCGCTTTTCTGGTTGAGCGACGTATATTGCCACCCTCTCCCCTGAATCTCGCCCTGGCTGTGATGCTTCTCTGGCTGCCGGTCAACATCTGGGTTGCCGTGGATCGCAGCGTCGCCTGGCAAGCCGCCGGATATTTACTGCTCGGCGTCGCATGCTATGCAGGCGCCGTGCGCTGGCCGCCTTTCCAAAGACATCCGATGCTGTTCGCCTGGGTGCTGCTGAGTTTCGGCGGCTTGCTGGCGCTCGTCGGACCTTTGATCGTGGTAGATCATGGAACATGGACATGGCTTGCGCCGATGCAGCAACGCGCCGCAACCATCACCGCCCAACTAGGAGAAACGATAAACCCGAATATCCTCGCCGGCGCAGTAGTGGCCGTGTTGCCGCTGGCGGCGGCTCTGCTGATCGCCCCCCCTGGCCCGCGCAGTCAGCGGCAAGCATTGCTGCGGCGATTGGTGTTGGCTGCTTTGACGTTGCTCTTGTTCGCCGTCGTCTTTTTCACGCGCAGCCGGGGCGCGCAGTTTGCGGCGATTGTCTCCCTGAGTGTTGTCGTATGTTTGCGGTGGCCGCGCCTATGGTGGACGGTTGTTGCACTGGCGCCGGCCGCCATAGGTGCATTTTTATGGATAGGCCCTGATGTCGTACTCGAACAGATCGGCGCAGGCGGCGCCATCGGCGGTTTGGATGAACGCCTGGAAATTTGGAGCCGTGCGATATACGCCCTTCAGGACTTCCCATTCACCGGTGTCGGTATCGGCCATTTTAACCGGGTGATTCCATTGCTGTATCCGTATTTTTTAATCCCTCCTTCGGTGGATATCCCACATGCGCACAACACGGTCCTGCAGGTCGGCGTTGACCTGGGATTCCCCGGGTTAATCGGCTGGCTTGCCATTCAGATGACTGTAACGACGCTTCTGATCGTCACTTGGCGGCGTCAAACGGGATTGTCTCGCGCTCTGGCGGGAGGGGTGCTGGGCAGTCTGGTTGCTGTACTGGTGCACGGTCAACTGGATGCAACCCTATGGGGAACTAGACTGGCGTTTCTACCGTGGATGTTGTATGCCCTTGCCGTCTTGACGGCATCCTCTGACGACTCTTTCGGAGAAATTCAACCCGCTTCGCTCCCACCCGCATGAACTTCCCAGCTCGTAAAGCCGCACTGCCAAGGTTGCGCAACTGCTCGACCGGATAAGTAACCTGCTGTTTATAATACCAACGGTTCTTATAGCTCGGGTTGCCGGTGAATTTGTTCTTGCAACCACACGGACCTATAATGACCGCAGTCAGCACCACCTCTGCGACAGAGCTTGGGGAGACCGATCGATGCCGGCCCGTTATCAAGACTGGATGCGACAGGCGCAACGCGATCTGGACCATGCTAAACGGTCGTTGGAAAGCGGCGACTATGAATGGGCCTGCTTTTCTGCGCAACAGAGCGCCGAGAAGGCGGTGAAAGCACTCTTTCTGAAAGCGAATCAGAACGCTTGGGGACATTCAGTGGCGGCGCTGCTTCAGCAGCTTCCATCGTTGTGGCAGGCTGATGAGGCGCTGATCGACGCGGCGAAAGAGCTCGACCGCCATTATATTCCGCCGCGCTACCCTGATTCTCATCCGCAAGGAGCGCCTTATGAATACTATACGCGAGCCGACGCCGAACGAGCAATCGCCCATACGGCGAAAATCCTCGCCTTCTGTACAGATCTTCTCGCTAGACCTCAAACAAGTGCGGACGCGCCTGAAGAAAGCGGTGCAACGTATGGCAGAGAATTATCCGGAGATTGAGGAAGTCTGGCTGTTTGGCTCCCTGGCACGTGGAGACGCCACGCCGGGCAGCGATGCAGATTTGATGGTGCTGGTGAGCGAGTGTTCACTGCCCTTTCTAGAGCGCCCCTTACGTTACCAGCCGGATTTTTGTGGTCTAGGGATGGATCTGTTGATCTACACGCGCGCTGAAGCGATGCAGATGGAAAAAGATGGACATCCGCTCTTCCGCACCGTGTACACTGAAGGCGTCCCTCTGTTTCAACGCACAGAAGTTGTAAGCAGCGCTAAAGAATAAATCAACCTCAACCGGCTTGCGTTATCCCTTGGAGGGTTGCAACTTGGAGGGTTGCAACAATGGCTTTCTCCCTATCGCATGCGCCAGCAAGGCGATAAGCGTCCCCAGCACTAGCCCCGCCAGCGCCCCCCAACGCCACCGCCGTCGCAAGGCTGAGGCGCGTCTCCGCATGCAGCGGCGGCAGCGCAGGTGCCCCAAACCGCACCTCGCTGGCCAACGCCGTACTGGCGAGCTGCAGTTCGGCCAACTTATTCTTGAGAGTGTTGAAAGATTTGAGCGCCAGATCGCGGTCGCGGGTCAGCGCATCGCGGCGGCTGCTCTGCGCTTCGCGTTGCGCCTGCAGGCTTCGGATTTCCTGCTCCAACACCTCGATCCATGCGCTCATCTGCGTGGTCGCCGCCATGGAGTTCACGGCGCTTTCCACGCCCCGCAGTTCGAATAGTTCCTGAATGCGCGCCGCGCTGAGGGCGGACAGCGTGGCGTCCGTCACCGGTTGTCCGGCAAGGATCGAAAGCTCGCCTGCGTTGAAAAGCTCGGGATAATGTATCTGCACCGCTTCCAACAACGGCGTGGTGGTCGTGAGCGCCGTTGCGGCCAGAGTGAGCGGGCCAGGCGCGAAGAGCGCTTCGTAGCGCGCCAGAACCGTCCCGGAGAGCGCACCGCTCGCAGCGATGGCGTCCTCAGCGTGGGAACGTCGAAAAGCACCACATAGTGCGCCTGCATCGCTGCGAAAAGCGGATCCTTCTCTGACCGTTCAGGATCGACCAGCATGTACCCTGCGTTGTCCAGGATCTGCTGCGTCTGCGCCTCGATCGCCGCGTTCAGTTTGGTGATGCGATCTTCCAGCACGCGCACAAGGGTGGTCAGCTCGGCGACCTGGCTGTCGACGCTGACGCCGATCGACGCCAGATCGTCCAGTCGCAGCTGCAGGGGCGACCAGGGCGTTGCGCTCCTTGAGGCGTCATCTACCGATTGCTGCAGTTGAGCCTGCTGCGCCCGCGTCCAACTGAGCCACAGAGATTGCATCTCAGCGCGGACCGTTGACAACAAATTCGTCCGGAAGGTCAACCATAAGGCGGGCTGCACCGCATCGGTGACGGCAGTGGTTGGCAGAGGGATGCTGGGCGGCGGCGCCAGCGTCCACTCGCTTCTGAGCACGGGAGCAGGCGCAGACGCTGCAACTTCGGGCGCAGCGCCGGTGCTGTAGACCTGACTCTTCAGCAAGAGCAAAGCCAGCGCATTGGTGGCGGCGCCTGCTTCGCCGGCTTCGCTCACCTGAGCGAGCAGTCCACGCGCGTCGTCGAGCAGCCGTTCGAGACGCTGGCGCGTGGCGTAGCTCTGCGCCAACGCCTGCAGCCGGGCGTCCACCTGCTCGTTGAAAACCGCCACCTTGGTACGAATGTCGGCGCCGGCGTACGCCTCGAAGAGCTGACGGCGCAGCTCCTGATCGGCGGTGAGCGCCAGGGCTCGATTTTCCATCTCGGCCTGCAACGCCTGCTCGAAAAGTTTGCGGCGCCCCTCCTGCTCCACCTGGAAGGCGAAGAGTCGATTCTCTCGATCGGCGTCGAGCAGGGCCGCAATCAACGCACGTCGGGACTCCTGCTCCTTTTCAAAGAGCAACAGCCGGTTGCGCGTCGACGCCTGGATGTAGGCGGCGATCATCTCCCGCTGCGCCGCCAGCTCTGCATCGAGCAAAGTCTGGAGCGCCGTCTGTTTGCTCGCCTGCAGGCTGGCGATGATCTAAAGGTGTCATCGAAGTTGATGTTGCTGCTGGTGCGCGCAATCACCACCGTCGCAGTCGCCTTGTAAACCGGCGGCTGCATCAGGCGCAGCGCCAGCACGCCTCCCATCGCCAGCAGGGCGGCGGCGATGGGAGGCGCCACAATTTCCCATCGCCAGGCGATCAGCGCCTCCAGATACTGACGCAGATCGATTTCATCTTCGTCGTCGACCGCTTTGGGCAGGCTCGGCATTCGGGTTGCATCCTGCATCGTGCACCTCATTTCTGCAAAGGAGCCGGGGGACCCCGACCGATTTTCCAGAACGGCGACGTCGTCAGACAGACAAGACGCAGTCAAAACAGACAAGGCGCAGCGTCAAACGTGAAGTGAGCAGCAGACAATCGTGACTTCTACAGAGACATCCCTACATCAGCAGCGCATCCACGACCAGCCGGATGTCGGGAAAGGCGTCGGGGGAGATTGCATCCCCCGACGCGCAGCGATGAAAGGTGCGATATCCTTGCGGCGTGGGTTGACGATAGAGCTCGACCTGGTGATTGATCAGATCAAATAGCCAGACCTCAGGAACGCCTGCGTTTGCATAGAGAGGGAGCTTCAGAGACCGATCATAGTCAGCCGATGTGTCCGACACTTCAACGATCCAGAGAATGTCCTCTGGAAGGGGGTGCCGACTTGCATAGAAGTCTGCTCGTGGACGCAGCACGGCGATATCCGGCTGTGGCATCGATCGGTCGCTCAGTTGCACCGGGTTTTGCACCGCCACGAGCGCCCGTTCTCCAAGGAGCCGAGACAGATAGACATTCAGCGCATTGACGCACGCAGCATGTCGGGCGCCGATCGGACTCATCGGAAACAGCTCTCCTTCCAGCAGCTCGACTCGCTCGTCCTCGCGAAGAATGCCAGCCGTCGCCATGCGCAGAAATTCATCGACGGTAAACAGGCGCCGTTCGACTGAAGTCGTCATCATGCACTCTCTTCCTCACGCAAACTGCTCCTGATAGACGCGCCAGTGTTCGGCGAACACCGCCGGCGCAATGGTGTGCAGCATCTTGAGCACCTCCTGACCCAGCGCTCGGATCTCCCATTGCGCAGCCTTGTCCACGGCGCGCAGCCACAGGAAATGACTCCACGCTGCGAAGTTCATAGTGGCGACGATGCGCGTCTCGGCGGCGTTGGGCAGAAGGAAGCGAGCGTCTTCTTTGAGAATGCCCAGCTCGCGCAGCCGTGCATATTTTTCTTCGGCGATGCGCCAGAATTCGGCCAGTTCGGCCATCGCAGCTTTGTTTTCGGCCACCGCAGGTGGAACGATCGCCTTCCAGCCGCCTTTGCTCAGTTCGACGTAGCGCTGCGATTCCTGGCTGAAGGAAGCCAGACGATGGCGCACCAACTGATGCGTGCACGCCCGGCTGATCCCCTCGAAGAAAAAGGTGGCGGAGCCGTGATCGAGCGCCAACTCGGGGTCATCGAACAACGGCTGTGTGAAGCCCAACAAGGTCACGCGCATCGGGCCAAGTTGGACAGGAAGCAGGGCGGACATATCGGGGATTGGCGCCCAGCCATTGGAAGAAGGCCGGGCGTAAGAAGGCTCGACCGCTTCGGCGCCGTTCTCGAACGCTCCATTCTCATTCCCCTCGAACTCGCTAAAAACAGACGGCGCCGCCGCGCGCAGGATCGGCAGCGCCTCCAGCGCCACCCCGCGGCGGAAGAAATCCAGCCAGACGCGGGCGTTGCCGCTGACGATCCACTCGCCATCGCCTAGGTCTGAGACTTCGCAGTGGCGGTTGACCATGCGCCAGCGTATCGGCTCCATCGAGTTGCGGATGCGCACGGTGACGACGACGTGTTCGATGATGTCTTCATGCCCTTCGCGCACGCGCGCGGCGATGAAGTCCGGCGCTGCACCCATGCGCTGAGTGGAGCGATAGCAGACGCGGCCGGCGAATTCCATGATCGCCTCGGCGTAGGTGCTCTTGCCGGCGAAAATCGCAGCAAGGTCTCCGTACGGCGCAAGCATTGCGGGGGTCAAGGCCGGATTGCGACGGGTCAAAGCCAACAGTTCAACATGCATAGAACGGCTTCATCCTTGCATCGATATTTTTGTGCATCGATCCTACGCCGATCAATTGCGCAGCAACGAACCGAAGCCTACGGCGCCGGCGCCGAAGAGCGCGCCGAAGACGCCGATGATCGCTGTAATAATGGCCACGATAATCCATCCGATGATCACCGTCAGCAACGTCTTGGCGTCATCCAGGCGATGCGCCTCGCGCACGGCGAAAAAGCCGCATGCCAGCGCCCAGACGCTGCCGGCCAGCGCCACCAATCCTCCTACACAAGGGATAAAGCTGAGTATGTTCAGCGCCGTCGGCGCATAAGCATATCCCAACGCGCGCAGCAGCTGCGGCGTCGTCGCCTGTCCCCGGAAAAACTGAGCGCCGACGAACTGCACCACATAGGCCCAAACGTAGTAGCCGATGACGGTGACAACGACGCCCAGCAACAGCCCCAAAAACGCTCCTAAAATAGCGCCGCTAAAGAGGCTGCCCAAAAATGCGCCGACGCCCGAAAGCACAGCAGCCAGGATGACGACGGTTAGCGCCTGCTGGTTGTAACGCTCGTCGTTCGCCACCTCTCGATAAAAGGATGCATCGAACCGGAGCGCGCGCTGTAAATTCTCGATCAGATTGGTGGTGTCCATGGCGTTTGACTCCTCCTTTAGATGGTTTTGGCCGGTCGTCGTTGACGACGATCGGCGTTGACAATGATCAAAGAAATGACGATGCAACGAAATGTTGATACATGTTGTGTACACGTGATTGAGGTGAAGGTTTTGCAAGGAACGCGCATTGCGTAACAAATCATACATTCATCGGCGTTTCGGGTCAAACGAGCATGCATGTCGCCCCCTCCCCGATTTGGCGAAGTGGCCGATCTACGGTATGAAGAAAAGACAGAACGGTCCATCCAGAGAAAGATAGGGCATCATGTCCACCAACATCGCTCCAACCGTCGTCGAAGAGGTCGCCTCCGGCATCCACCGCGTTCGGCTTCCCCTTCCTTTTGCGCTGAATCACGTCAACTGCTATCTGCTCGAAGACGGCGACGGATGGACTGTGCTCGACACAGGGCTGCATCGCCCGGAGATCTATGCAGGATGGCAGGCGGCCTTCACCCAGCTCGGAATAGCGCTCGACGACGTTCGCCGCATCATCGTGACGCACATGCATCCCGATCACATCGGACTGGCCGGGCGCCTGCAGCGGGAGACCGGCGCGACGGTCTTCATGTCCCCGCGCGAATGGGAAGTCGCCGAAGCGGCGTGGGTGCACGGTGAACGGCAAGATGAAGCGTTGCCGGCGTATTTGCGCAGAGTGGGCGCGCCGCCCGAAGTGGGCGCCATCGTCGCAAGTCAGCAGCAAAAGCTGCGGCAGATGACGCAGCCCACGCCGGTCAATGTGGCGTTCCTCAATCCGGGGGAAACGATCGCCATGGCCGGCCGGCGATTCGAGGTCATCCATGCGCCCGGCCACGCCGACGGACAGATCATCTTCTATGCGCCATCGGATCGCCTGATGCTCTGCGGCGATCAGGTGCTGCAGCAGATCACGCCCAATATCGGCCTCTGGCCTTCCACGCAGCCGAATCCCCTGAAACGCTACATGGACTCCCTTCGATCGTTGATGGCGTTGGACGTGGCAGTAGCGCTGCCGGGCCACCATGCTCCCATCACCGACTGGCGAGGACGCCTCTGTGAATTGCTGCGCCACCACGAGGAACGACTCGAAGTCGCCTATGCGGCGGCGGCCGACGGCGCCACTGCACTTGAAGCCAGCTACGCCATCTTCAACTTCGACCGCCTCACCCCCCATGAAATCCGCTTTGCCGTCGCCGAGGCGCTGGCGCATCTGGAGTATCTGGCGGAGGAAGGCCGGCTGGAACGCTATGAGAAGGACGGGTTTGTCGCGTATCGGGAGCATCGTTAGGTAAGGAGGCGCAAAACAATGACGCCGACGCTTCGCGTGGGATTTGGCATTTCTCCCGGCGATCCGTTCTGGGTGCAGGTGCGCGAGGCAGTCAAACAACGGGCCGAGTCCTTGGGCCTGGAACTGATCCCCCTCAAAACGCCCAGAATTGGTGAGACGGGGGATGTGCATCTGCGTTTCCTTGAAGAGCTGAAGGCGCGCGAAATCAGTGCGCTCATTAGCCATGTGCTGCCTGAATCGTTCATGCTTGCCATTCTCAATAACGGGATTCCCCTCATTTGCTCCGAAGACACGATGCTGAGGCATCCGAAGCTGGTGAGCGTGCATGGCTTAGGGAGAGCAGCGCTCATGGCCGCCGAATATATCGTCGAACGCCTGCAGGGAAGCGGTCGGGTTTTGATGGTGGGTGCGCGAAGAGACGGCTCCCTGACTGCAACCCTGCGCATTCAAGGATTTCGCACTGCGCTCCAACACCAACCCGCTCTGCATTGTCTTCATGTGGGCGATGGTTGGCGTTATGAAGAGACGGTTGAACAACTGTTGGAGGAGTCCCCCGAATGGACGGCGCAACTCGAGGGCGGCGTCGACGCTATTTTCGGCCTTTCCGATTCCTTGGCGCTGGCAGGTCGCGACGTCTGTCGAAAACTGAGCTTGATTCGGCCACGAACCGTGATCGTGGGCGTCAACGGCGATCCATTAGCCATCGCCGCCATCCAGGAGGGGGAGATGGACGCCACCATTGACACCAATCCGCGCGACCTCGGCTATCATCTGGCGGAGTTTGCGCATCGCGCCGCTCTAGGCCGGCTCTTGCCCGACCACTTTCCCTACACGTTTGAGTTGGTGACCTCTGCCAATGTTTCCCAAGTCGCCGTGCGCAAACTGGTGTTTATCGCCGACTTGCCCAGCCGACTGGTTGACGTCAACCGACGGCTAGAACAACAACGGCTTGTCCAACTGGAAACCAGCTTGGAGATCAACCAGCGCATCGGCTCGATTCTCGATCAACATGAATTGTTGACAACCATCGGCGAAATCATCGGAACGCGTTACGCCTGTGACGAAGTACACTTTTTGCTTTGGTCCAATACCGAACGCGTCTTGACGCGTTTTAGGCCGGACGGCGTTCATACGGAGGAAAAAGTCCCTCTGGCAGCCGCCGGGCCTCTTGCGCACGCCTTGTTGAACAATCAACCGGTGTATATTCCCGACACGTTCAACAGCCAACGCTATGCACCCGATCCGCAGTGGCCCGACACACGCTCTCGCGTCGTTTTGCCGGTTCGGGTCGGCGGACGCACGCTCGGCGTGCTCGATCTGCACAGCCGCCATCGCGTGGTGCGCACTCAGGCTGAACTGGACGCCCTCCAGACGTTAGCAGATGAGATCGGCATTGCTATGCGCAACGCGCAACTGTACGCCCAAGCGTTGCAAGCGCGTGCAGAGGCGGTGCAGGCGGGTCTACTGCGCTCGCGGCTTCTGGCCAGAGTCAGCCATCAACTTCGCACACCGCTGAATGTGATCCTAGGCTACTGTCAGGCGGCGCTTGCTTCGCCCAACCCTTATGGAGCGCCGCTGCCACCGGAACTGCGCAAGGATTTGCACTACATCGAACGCAGCGGGGCCGATCTACAACGTCTGATCAACGATCTGTTGGATCTGGCGCAGATGGAAACAGGAGCGCTTCGCCTTTTTTGGGAGACGGTCGACGTCGGGCAACTGTTGACGGAAGTCTTTGAAACGGCAGTCAGAATCTTCCACGAGCAAAGTGAAGTGCGCTGGCGTCTTCAAGTGCCGAAGGAATTGCCCAAAATTCAAGCCGATCCGGTGCGACTGCGCAATATGCTGATAAATCTGGTGGACAATGCGGCGCGCTTCACGGAAGAAGGACAGATTGTGTTAGGCGCCGACGCCACGGAGACGCAAGTGCATCTCTGGGTGCAGGACAGCGGCTGCGGCATGACTCCAGAGCTGCTGGCTCAGGTGAACCAGAGAAAACGGCTCTACGACGACCTGTCGCTGCCTTACGGCTCGACCGATCACCTGGACCATTTAGGATTAGGTCTTGTGATCGTCCAATCGTTGACGGCATTGCATAACGGCGAATTTCGCATCGAAAGCGAGCTGGGGCGGGGAACCATCTGTCATCTCTTCCTTCCCCGGCAGAGTCAGACGGAGCTTAGCCAGCCGCCCACCCCTGTTCTCAGGGTGAACAGCCTTCGATATCGCCGCGCACGCATTTCGGCGCAACTTGTCGAAAAGGTGCGTGAATTTGTCGCACGCAATTACGCAAGCCCCTTTACACGCGAACAACTGGCTGCCGAAATCGGCGTCACGCCTGCCTACGTCTCGCGCATTTTTCGCCAGCACACGGGCGTCTCGTTATGGGAATATGTGACCGGCTTTCGCATTGCTAGGGCGCGCGAATTGCTGGAACATAGCGATCTCTCGATTACGGAGGTGGCTTTCACCGTTGGCTTCAACGACTCGGCCTATTTCAGTAGAGTTTTTCGCAAAGAAACCGGAAAATCTCCGGTGGATTATCGCGCTGCGTACGAACGCGTCTGACGGCTCAGACGCGTTCGACGACCGAACCCACCACACCCTCTTATTCTCCGATCTTCCAAAAATTTGTTTCTAATTTTCCAAGTTGTGTTTCCAATTACACACGACCTGAAACGCTCGCCATTCTATACTGAACATGCACAAGTTCAGTAGCAAGTGGATAGAGGGACATTGCGGCCCTACACAGAACAATTGTGGCGAGTGAACCCATTTTGTTGTTGTTGCTAGAACCGGACAAGGCCACCCGACAGCTGTACGCCAGAGAATTGAACCGAAGGTGGCGCGTGATCGCAGTTGAACGCCCGATCGAAGCATTGCGAGCGTTGGCGACGCATCCTATCCGCGCCGCAATTTTAGAACCCGGTGCAGAAGGGGAACAGGTCTGGCAGATGTTGGCTACCCTTCAAGAACAAAAACGCAAAGGAGCGCCACCTATCATCATCTGCAGCGCCGTCGACGAACGCAGCAGAGCCTACGAGTTAGGCGTTTCCGCCTATTTAATCAAGCCTGTGTCGCCGCATCAACTTTCATCCGAAGTGGCGCGCTGGTTAATGTTCGCCGATTCAGGCATCGCTTCGTCCCCATCAAAATAAGCAAGGAGGATCGGAATGGCTACGCAACGTTCAGCAATAGCTCTTACCGGCGAAGCGGTGAGAGCGCGGCGGCCGCAACGAAGATTTCATCCGGAAGCATTCACAGCCTTTCTTTTCATTCTGCCCAGCCTGATTGGATTTACCGTTTTTTACGCTGCGCCCGCCGTTCGCGGATTGTGGATCAGCTTCACCAACTGGGATCTGCTGCGTCCACCTCAGTTTGTGGGCCTCTCCAACTATGTTCGTCTGTTTCAAGACGGCGAATTCTGGAATGCGCTCGGAGTGACCGTCTATTATGTTCTACTGAACATTCCTCTTCAGACGCTTTTAGCCATCATCATTGCGGTGATGATGCATCGCCTCACGCAGTCCATGCTCATCCGCGGTCTGATCATCTTGCCGTGGCTCATGCCTCCGGTGGTCGTGGGGTTGATCTGGCTCTGGTTGCTCGATCCCAATCTCGGGATCGTGAATATTGCGCTCAAGGCGATGGGATTGCCGATGATTGCTTTTTTGGGACTGCCGCAATGGGCGATGCCTTCCATCGCCATGATCAATATCTGGCAATACGTAGGCTATACGGCGCTCCTCATCTTCGCCGGACTTCAATCGATTCCGGGTTCGGTCTACGAAGCCGCCAGCATCGACGGTGCATCGGAGACGCAGATGTTCTGGAAGGTGACCATCCCCTTGCTGCGACCGGTCCTGGTTTTTGTCATCGTAACCTCGGTCATCGGTTCCTTTCAGATTTTCGACACCATCGCAATCACCACCAAAGGAGGTCCGGTCAACGCCACCAAGGTGCTCAACTGGTACATCTATGAACAGGCATTCTCCCGCTTCAACATGGGGTACGCCACCGCCATTTCGATTGTGCTCTTCCTAATTTTGATCTTCGTCAGCATGATTCAGATGCGCATCCTGCGCGCCGGAGAATCCGACCTCTGATGCGCATCGGTTTGCACGCGACTTTATCAAGAAAGGTCAAACCCTGTATGACGACTTCTGTTCAAAGTGCGTATCGGCCTCAACGAGGATTTCCGTGGGGAAAAACAGCCGCCTGGGTTGGCATGGCATTGCTCTTATTTGCGACGCTCTTCCCTTTTTGGTGGATGGTGCGCACGGCGCTGACTGCGCCGCGGGCCGTCTTTCAAAACACCGGATCTCTCCTGCCCGTGGAGCCGACGCTGATCAATTTTCAGCGCGTATTGGGCTTGGTCGATCCCCAGACGGCGATTGCGATGGGCGGCTCCGGTCAAGCGATCAATTTTGCCCAGGCGCTCGTGAACTCCATCATCGTCTCCCTGCTGGTGGTGGCCGGGCAGACGACCTTTAGCGCTATGGCTGCCTACGCTTTCGCACGACTCCACTTTCCGTTTCGCAATACATTGTTTGCCATCTATATTTCGGCGCTCATGGTTCCTGCCATCGTCACCACAATCCCCAATTTCATTTTGGTGCGCCAGTTGGGCTGGATCAACACCTTCGCCGGCATTGTGGCGCCCACCTTCCTGATGACGCCCTTCGCCGTCTTCTTTTTGCGCCAGTTTTTCCTAGGCGTCAACCGCGAAGTGGAGGAAGCCGCCCGCATCGACGGCGCGGGCGTCTGGACCACATTTGTCCGTGTCGTGGTGCCGATCACGATCCCGGCATTGACGACGCTCGCCATCGTCACCCTGATCGGCGCCTGGAACAACTATCTCTGGCCGCTGATCGTTGGCAGCGACGAACGCGTGCGCGTGTTGACGGTGGCGCTCGGCATCTTCCGCTCGCAGACACCACAAGGCGCACCGGACTGGACAGGACTGATGGCCGGCACAACTCTGGCGATCATTCCGACCTTTATCATCTTCATGTTGTTAGGACGCAAGATCCTGGACTCCATTCAGTTCACAGGATTCAAATAGCGTTACATTCGATCGCCGGCGACGCCTCCACCGCTCGCAGGGATCGGACGTCAATTGGTCGAGTTTTCACTTTTTACAAATCGTTTGCTTTCTTGATGGAGGAAAAGGAAAAATGAACAGACATCTTTCTCTTGCGTTGGTGTGGCTGTTGGTCATCAGCCTCCTTTTGAGCGCCTGCGGCGGCGCACCTGCAGAAAGCCCTGCTCCTGCCCCAGGTCCAGACGCAGCGGCGCCCGCCGCCGGCCAAACGGTGACGATCAACTACTGGCTATGGGACGCCAATCAGTTGCCCGCCTATCAGAAATGTGCAGATGATTTCATGGCCGCCAACCCCAATATTAAAGTGGTCATCACGCAGAGTGGATGGGGCGACTACTGGAACAACGTCCAGACGGGCATGGTGGCCGGCACGGCGCCGGACGTCTTCACCAACCACCTGGCGAAATACCCAGAGTTCGCCTCCAAAGGTCAGCTGGTGGACATCCAACCGCAGGTGGAAGCCGATGGCGTGGACCTGAGCGTTTACATCGGCCAACTGGCGGATCTGTGGGCGCGCGATGGCAAACGCTACGGCCTACCCAAGGACTGGGACACCATCGCCATCGTCTATAACAAAGACGCTGTTGCGGCGGCCGGCGTCACCGAAGAGGAGCTCAACAACGCCACCTGGGACCCGCAAACCGGCGGAACCTTCGGTGAGCTGCTCGCCAAACTTTCGGTCGATGAGAACGGGAACAACGGCCTCAGCCCCGATTTCAACCCTGCCAGAGTCAAACAATACGGCCTGATCATCAACGGCGCAGGCGAAGCCTACGGCCAGACGGAGTGGAGCTGGCTGGCTGCCACCACCGGCTGGCGACATATCGACGAGCTGTACGCCACCAAGTACAACTTCGACGATCCGCGCTTCATCGCCACCATCCAATGGCTGGCCGACATGATGAAACAGGGCTACGTCATGCCGCTGGAACAGGTGACCAGCCTGGGCGGCGCTGCGGCGTTCAATAGCGGCCTGGGTGCGTTGCACTCCAACGGCTCCTGGATGATCGGTGAGTTCGCCAACAACGCCACTTTCCCCTTTGGCTTCGCCCGTCTGCCGATCGGCCCCGAAGGCCGCAAGAGCATGTTCAACGGCTTGGCCGACTCCATTTGGGTAGGCACGAAGCATCCAAACGAGGCATGGCAGTGGGTGAAATACGCCGCTTCCAAGGCGTGCGCCGACACCGTGGGCGAATTCGGCGTCGTCTTCCCGGCGCAACAGTCCGGCGTCGATAAGGCGGTCGCCGCCTATCAGGCCAGAGGAATCGACGTCTCCGCCTTCACGCTTCAGGCGCTGGAGCCGGGCGGCACTTTCCTCTTCCCCATCACCGATCACGCGTCGGAGATCACCGCCATCATGTCACCCGTGATGCAGAGCATCTTCCTCGGGCAGGTGGATGCTGCAACGGCGCTGCCACAGGCGAACGCGCAGATCAATGCGCTATTTCAATAGGCGCGCGGCTATGTCCGTCCGTATCCATCGCTCAAGGTCGCTGCGCATCTGAACGTCAAAGAGAGCGACCTCTAAGGTGAGCTTTCATCTTCCAAGAGTCTTCCAGGGTGCTTTCGGCCTCCGGCAAGATGACGGCAAAGATTCCTCCATGCCCTTGGGAATCGGGTAGAGGCGGGAGTCCGATCGGTCGGATTCTCGCCTCCATTTCAACTTACCCATTTGCTTCAACATACACCGTCGCTGCTCAGACCGGGAAACCGGTCAAGCGAAGCACCGATTCAGAGGAACGAATGATGTTTCTGCGTACATGCTCAGGGCCACTTATAGGCTCCCTGACGACAGGCATTCTTCCGATGCTGATTGTAAGCTGTTTGGCCACAACGATTCCGCCGTTTGCGCCGAAACAGAATCCCTCTCCATCTGACGCCGTCCAGGTTGCAGTGGAGGTGCGTGCGATGCCCTTGGTTGATTCGCCCCCGTGCGTTGACGCCTTTATCGCCCATGAGCTTCCCCATCTGACAAGCGCCGGGGCCGATGTTCCACGCCTTTTCGATAGCAACGGCAGCGGCCTTGCGCTCAACGATCTGAACGGCGACGGCCGGATCGACATTGTCCTGGGTGATCTGAGTGGACCGCCCGCCATTCTGTGGAATCAAGGCCACTTGCAGTTCAGGCGGTCAGAATTGCCGATGGTGGGCCGAGCCCGCAGTGTTGGCATTGTGGATGTGGATGGCGACGCGCTGCCGGACATCGTCATCGCCAACGGAATCGCCGCGCCGGCCTTCTTTCGCAACGAAGGTCACGCTCGTTTCAGGTTCACTTCTCTGCCCGGAGTGGACAGACCGACCTATGCGATGGCTTGGGGCGATCTGGACGGCGACGGCGATCTTGATCTTGTCACAGGCTCCTACGATGCCGGACGTCAGGTGGAAAGCGGGCCAAACTATCTGTTCAACGCAAGCGGAGGCGTCCAGGTGTACCTTCAGGAGAACGGCGAATGGCGCAGGCGTCCGCTCGCCGAAAGTGCTCACGCTCTGGCAATTTCTCTCTGGGATCTCAACGGCGATCATCGCGCGGACATCTGGGTGGGCAACGACTTCGCCGAAATGGATCGAGTCTGGCTGCAAAATGAGCAAGGGACATGGATTGAAACCGCAATCTTTGCACAGACTACGCACAACACCATGGGAATCGATCGGGGAGACATCGACGGCGACGGCATCCCGGAATATTTCGCCACCGATATGAAGCCGTACTCCAACGCCGTTCAAACGCTCGCCGCGTGGCTGCCGTTGATGGACAAAGCCGCACAACGTAGACGACGCGGCGATCCCCAAATTTCAGAAAATACATTGCAGATTTGGCGAGAGGGACGCTATGTCAACGAAGCATACGAGCGAAAAGTCGACGCTACAGGATGGAGCTGGTCCGGCAAAATGGGCGATCTCGACCACGACGGCGATCTCGATCTGTATGTCGTCAACGGCATGATCGCCGGCGATTTGTTTCCCTACTTGCCAAACGGTGAATTGATCGAGGAAAACCAAGCGCTTGTCAATACAGGCAACGGTTGGTTTGCGCCGGCAGCCCACTGGCAACTTGGCTCCCTGCGCAGCGGTCGCAGCATGAGCATGGCCGATATGGACAACGACGGCGATCTCGACATCGTTGTGAACAATCTCAATAGCCCGGCGCAGCTCTTCGAAAACCGTCTCTGCGTGCGCGGGGGCGTGCTGACGGTCGAATTGCGCTGGCCAGCCGCAAAGAACCACTATGCAATCGGCGCCGTCGCAACGCTCTATACGCGTCAAGGGCTTCTCGTGCGCGATGTTCGGGCGATCGGCGGGTATCTGTCCGGCGATCCTGTGCGCCTGCACTTCGGTGTACCCAGCGGAGCCACACCTGGCGACCTCCGGATTCGCTGGCCGGACGGAGCTGTCTCCTCGATCAAAGAGCCCCCCTTGAACCATTTATTGATTGCGAACCGATTAGATTGACGCAACATAGATCAACAAGAAGTGTAGGAACAATGACAACGATTCATCTTGGCAAAACATACTGGATTTTGGAGACGCAACAGACCGCCTACGCATTCGGGCTGACGTCCAGGGGAACGCTCACGCACGCTTACTGGGGGAAGCGCCTGCCCAACCTCGAAGATTATCCTTCACCTCCGGAGGCGGCGCCTTATGAATCCTGGAGCGGCCCGGAACATCTGACGCCAGAGGAATATCCGGCCTATGCAGGGGCCAAATATACAGAACCATGCCTAAAGACCACGTTCAGCGATGGTGTGCGCGATACGGTGCTACGTTTTGTCGGCGCCGAACAGCGCATCGGTGAACCCTCGCCGTTGTGCATTACATTGCGCGACGCCTACTATCCTCTGCAGGTCGCGCTGTATTACCGCGTTCATGAACGCTACGACCTGATCGAGCGATGGGCGGAAATCACCAACCTGGGCGACGCGCCTGTGCTTCTTGAGCGCGCCTGGTCTGCATTGTGGCATCTGCCGTGGGGCGACAACTATCGACTGTCTCATCTCTCCGGGCAGTGGTTCAAGGAGTGGCGACTCTGCCGCGAGTTTCTCCGGCCCGGCGTCAAAGTCAAAGAGAGTCGTCGTCTGACCACCGGCCACACGGCCAATCCCTGGTTCGCCGTCGATCGCGGGGCAGCGGATGAATGCCAAGGCGAAGTCTGGTTCGGCGTTCTGGCCTGGAGCGGAAACTGGAAGATGGTGGCCGAAGTGACGGAATATGGCGCCACCCGCATCGGTCTCGGCGTTAACGACTGGGACTTCGCCTGGCGGCTCGCTCCCGGCGAGAGCTTTCTCACGCCCTCCAGCCTGGCCGGTTATACGCAGGAGGGGTTCGGCGCCGCCTCTCGCCTTCTCCATGACTATGCGCGCAAGCATTTGCCGCATGGCAACCGCCTCCATCCCGTGCTTTACAACTCATGGGAGGCGGTCTTCTTCGATGTCAACGAAGCCTCGCAGATTGCACTGGCCGAGCGCGCCGCCCGCATGGGCGTCGAACTTTTTGTGATGGATGACGGCTGGTTTCATCGTCGGAACAAGGATAACGCAGGATTAGGGGACTGGTGGCCGGACGAACGTAAATTTCCCAACGGACTCAAACCCTTGATCGAACGGATCAACGCCCTAGGCATGGACTTCGGTCTCTGGATCGAGCCGGAGATGGTCAATCCCGACAGCGATCTGTACCGCGCCCATCCCGACTGGGTGATCCATTTTCCCACGCGCCAACGCACCCAAATGCGCAGCCAGCTTATCCTGAACCTTGCGCGCAGCGACGTGCAGGATTATCTCATTGAAAAACTGGACGCCTTGCTGAGCGAGCACAATATCGCCTTCATCAAATGGGACATGAACCGCAACGTCAGCGAACCAGGATGGCCCGATGCGCCGGGCGATCCGCGCGAATTGTGGGTGCGATATGTACACGGCGTCTATCGCGTTTGGGAGACGCTGGCCAAACGCCATCCCCATGTGCTCTGGCAGGGCTGTTCCGGTGGCGGAGGTCGCGTCGATTTCGGCATGTTGCGACTGGTCGATCAATTCTGGGTCAGCGACAACACCGAAGCGACAGCCCGACTGGAAATTCAGGAGGGGTTCTCCCAACTGATGCCCGCCATCACCATGGAGTCGCAAGTGACAGAGATGGGGAAGCCGTTGATGCCGCTCCCCTTCCGTTTTCACGTAAGCATGATGGGGGTTTTGGGCGTGAGCGTCGATCTCATGAAATGGAGCGAGGAAGAGCTGCGCCTCGGCGCAGAGATGATTGCGCTGTACAAAGAAATCCGCCCGATTGTGCAACTGGGCGACCAATACCGGCTGCTGCCGGCGCAAGGAAGTCCCTTCGCCGCAGTGCAATATGTAAGCAAGGACAAAACGGAAAGCGTCCTCTTCGTCTTCCGAACACACGCGCCGGAGCCGACATATGTTCCGCCTATTTCTCTTCGTGGACTCGACCCTCACATGCGCTATCGAATCGAAGGCTTTTCTGAAACGCGCTCCGGAGAAGCCTGGATGAACCTCGGGCTGCGCTTCGACTTGAAGAACGGCGAAAGCACCGTGCGGCGCATCACATCCATTGCGTCGTCGAACTCGTCTGCTCACGGGGCAAAATCAAATTGACGCCCGATCGTGGGGGACGGCGCGTCACGCCTCCGGCGTGACGTCCGAGAGCAACGTAGGTTCGGCTTCCAAACAGACCCTTCCCGAAGGATGGCTTGTTCTTCAAGCAATTGATAAACATAATCAGATCGACATGGCCCTTCCTGGGAGCTTCAGAACTTCCGGGAAGGGCAACAACGAGCAACGACGCAGCCTTCCCCCTTTGCACTACGAGAGCAACAATGTCTCCAGCCGCTCCACATAGCCGGCCATCACCTGGAACGCCGCCTCCACGGGCTCCGGGCTGCTTAAATCGACGCCGGCCTGTCGCAGCGCCTCGAGCGGATAGCGCGAACCGCCGGCACGTAAAAAGTCGAGATACCGTTCGACTGCGCCTTCTTTGCGATCCAACACGCCTTGTGCCAACGCGTGCGCGCCGGCGATACCGGTGGCGTACTGATAAACGTAAAAATTCGAGTAGAGATGGGTGGAGAATTGCGCCCAGGTAATACCCGTGCGCTCTCGATCCATGGCCAGTTCATCGCCATAGCCTTCGGCGAACAGATCGGCCATCAGGTCGTTGAGAATGCGGGCAGTCAACGCCTCGCCCCGTTCGGTGCGCTCGTGGATCTCCAGCTCGAAGCGCGCCAACGTCGGCATGATGAAAAAGTAGCGGTGGAAGTTGCTCATCGCCTCCTCAATCACCGCAATCTGGAAATCCCGATCGCGCTGAGTGCGCAGAAGATAATCTCTCACCAGCGCCTGGTTGAAGTTCGACGCCACCTCGGCGGCGAAGAGCGTATAACGTGCGTAGATGATCGGCTGCGTCCGCCAGCTATAGTAGGAGTGCAACGAATGCCCCAGCTCATGCGCCAGCGTGCTGAGGCTGAAGAGGTCGTCGTTGTAGCTCATCATGATGAAAGGATGGGTGCCGGGGCCGCCGTAGGAAAAAGCGCCGAGTCGTTTGCCTTGATTGGGATAAACGTCGATCCAGCGCTCCTTCAGCGCGCCGCGACGCAACACGGCGACGTACTCCTCGCCGAGCGGCGCCATCCCCTCACAGATCCAATCGACCGCCTGCGCATACGGCACGGTGATTTTCGCCTTGGTCAACGGCGCCTTCACGTCGTATTCATGCAACGTTTCTACGCCGAGCGCCCGCCTGCGCAGCCGCCAATAGCGATGCCAGACCGGCAGATGGCGCCGAAAGGTCTCAATCAGATTGTAAAAGACGTCCGTCGGGATATTGGGCGGCGTGAGGGCAGCCTCCAGCGCAGAGGCATAACGTCGCGCGCGTGCGCGAAAGATATTCTGTTTTATGCCTGCGGCCAACGCGTTCGCCATCGTCTTCTGCAACGCCAGATGAGCATCGGCGTAGCTCTCCCAAGCCGTGCGTCGCACTTCTCGATCTGGGTGGGAGAGCAGCGCCGTAATTGTGCCGTGTGTAACTTCAAAACGTTGCTCGCCATCCGAGGAGCGCGCCGGCGCAAAGACCAACTCACTGTTGGCGAGAACGCCGTGCGTGGCGGCCGCCGTGCGGAAGGGATCTTCCACCAACCCCAGCAGCTCTTCGATTTCCGCAGAGCGCACGTGCGCGCTCATACGTTCCAAGTTGTCGAAATAGTGCGCGTAGATCATCAGTCGGGGATGCGTCGCCCGCCAACGACGCAACGTCTCAAAACCGATGCTCATCAGCTCCGGCTCGGCAAAGGCCACGGCTGCCTGCACCAGCGAAGCAAGCGAGGTCGCCTTGGCGACGCGCTCCGCCGCCGTCTGATCGTTGGTGTCAACGCTGTAGTCAAGCTGCGCGTACATTACCACGCGCTGCGCATCGGCCATCAACGCCTGGTAGTGCTCCAGCCAGTCGGCCAGCGTATCGGGGCTTTCGGCCAGCCGACCTTGAAATTGTCGCGTAAGCTGCAGTCGCTCTTTGACCTCGGCCAGCTTCGCCTCCCAATCGGCAGGAGTTGCAAAAATGCTGGCCAGATCCCACGTGTACTCCACGGGAATTTCGGATCGAGCAGGGACAGTTGTCGTCATCATGTGCACACCCATTCATTTGACGCTGAAATATTTCTTACTAAAAGCAGTATATCATCGACGCACAAAGCCGCCTGCATCTGCAGAGAATTTGGAACCTTCGTTGCGATTGAGTGCGTCTTCTATGGTAGACTATTGAGAGGAAGGCAT
>JANWYX010000302.1 GCA_025055055.1 Caldilinea sp.
CCTGAATAGAACGCGCCACCTTGCAGAGTCCTGTATTTGTCTGCGCTCTGCAAACGTCGGCTGTCGCCCAGTGATCAAAAAAAGCGGAGGACCTTGTGCGGGTAAGTTGTCTTCAAGAACATCTGTCGAAAGGGCTTTCGATCGTCGGACGCGCAGTCTCTTCACGCTCCACGATGCCGGTGTTGGGCAATATCCTGCTCGAAGCGACCGACAACCGGCTGCGTCTGGCCGCCACCAACTTGGAAATCGGCGTCGTCTGTTGGATCGACGCTAAAGTTGAAGACGCCGGGTCGATCACGGTGCCGGCGCGGCTGCTCACCGAGTTCGTCAACAGCTTGCCGCCGGAACGCATCGACATGGAGCTTGCCGTGCGCACGCAGACGCTTCATCTGCGCTGCGCTTCGATCGAGGCGAACCTAAAAGGCATCGACGCCGCCAGTTTTCCCATCATTCCTACGTTCGAAACAATCACCGCCAACGCCGACATGGAAGCGCTGCAGATTGAGCTTGGCTCGGCCGGCCTGCGCAAGATGATCGATCAGGTCGTCTTTGCAGCGTCGACAGACGAAAGCCGACCCACACTTACCGGCGTCGAGGTGACCTTTAAAGAGGGTCGGCTCACCATGGCGGCCACCGACGGCTATCGCCTTAGTGTGCGCAGCGCCGCCGTCGAGGGCAGGCTGCCCGCCACGCCTGTCACCGTGATCGTGCCGGCGCGCAGTCTGAGCGAGTTGGCGCGCATCAGCGCCGACGCCGACGAGGCGCGGCCGGTGCAAGTTTTCGTGACGCAGGAACGTAACCAGATTCTTTTCCAGATTTGGGGTAAGAGCGGTGAAGGGAAAGGCGGAGCCTTCCAACGCGTCGAGTTGGTCAGCCAGCTGATCGACGCCAGATTTCCCGACTACCGCGCCATCATTCCTAAAACCTACACCACGCGCACGGTTGTAGACACCGCCGCCCTGCTCAAAGCGGTGCGCGTGGCCTACCTCTTCGCGCGCGATAACGCCAACATCGTGCGCATCAAAATTCGGCCCGCCAACGGCGTCAATCCTGGCCACGTCAGCCTGGCAGCCACCAGCGCCGAGATGGGTGACAGCGTCAACGAGCTCGACGCCATGGTGGAAGGTGAAGACCTGGAAATCTCCTTCAACGCCAAATACTTGATCGACGTACTCAGCCAGATTGAAGAGCCGCAGGTCGTGATCGAGACGACGCAGCCGACCCGACCGGGCATGATTCGACCGCTCGGCATCGGCGAGGACGAATTCCTACATGTCGTGATGCCGATGCATCCGACGCGGTGACGCCGCGCAACGTCAATCGCAGAGAGAACGCAAAACCCGTCAACGCGGCGATCCCCGGAAATTGACCGTCGTCGGCTATTCCATCGGCGGCGTCTTCAACACCATGCCGACGCGCAAGGCGTCCGGCGAAGGCAGAATATTGCGGTTTGCCTCATAGAGCGCCTGCACGCGAGCAGGTGTCCCGTACAGTTTCATCGAGATGCCCCATAAGGTGTCGCCCTCCTGGACGGTGTAGGTGGCGGGAGGGCGGACCCGCACATTGACCGCCGAAACCTCCTCCACAGTCGGCAAACGCTTCAATAGCGCTACGAGCGCCTCACGCTCTTCGACGCTGGACACCGTTCCCTCCAGAACCAATCGACCGCCCTCCAGCCGGCCGGTGACCGTTTCCGCCAGCTCGGGACGCTGCGCCTCGATCAGGATCGTTTTCAAATCGAAGGCGGCGCCGGCGAGCAGCGCCTCCGGGCTGACTGCAGCCAGCGGCTCCAAGGCGGCGTCCGCCAGGTTGGGGGAGACAAAGGGGGTGGGAGAATTTTCCGGCGCCGGCGTCTCTTGCGGCGTCTCCGGCGGTGCAACCTGCTGCGCAGGGGGGCCCTGTGCGCTGTCCACCCTGATGGGCGCCTGCAGCGTCGGCGTCGGCTGAAATTCCAAGCGCGCCGCCCAATCCGGCGGCGCTTGCCAAAATCCCCAACCGATGATGCCCAACGCAGCCAACCCGACAATGGCGACCATCGCTCGCGCCGCCGAGCGGCGCTTGACCGGATGTGCCGTGGGGCGCACTTCATCCATGCGCAACGGCAACAGCTCGTCATCGGAAAGCAGCGATTCCTCCTCGGCGCGTGCAGGCACGGCGATGCGACGCTGCGCTTGGCTCGAACGCAACAGCCACTCCGCCTCCCCTCGCAACACGTCATCGATCGGAATGGCGGCGACGTGGTGGCGCATTTCATCCAGCCGCCCCATGCGCTTGCAGAGAATCGCCCCCAGCAGATGAAGCTCAGACGTCGGCTGATACGCCAGCCCGCGTCGTACTTCATGCAGAGCCGCCCCTACATCGCCTCGAGCGGAAAGCTCTGCTGCGCGCGTATAGAAATAGCGCGAGGCGGTGCGCACGTCGATCAAACGGCGTAAGTTGGCGCCGCACAGAGCGCAACGCTCGGCATCCGGGCTGATTTCCACGGTGTGACCACATTGCAAACAGGTAACTGCCAGCATGATGGACTCTTGCCTCTAAGCCATTGTGTTGCTGCGATGATTGCGTCGATGATTGACCGCTGTCGCGCGAGGCCCTCATGCACCTGTCCGCTCATGATTCGGCCCTGGCGGAGAGCTCAAACCAGCGTTCCAAAGCCGCTTCTAGCCTCTGATCAAGTGCAGTCATCTGGATCGAGAGATCCCGGAGACGCACATAATTATCCCCGATTTGCATTATTTCGTCCAACAGTGCATTTTTATGCGCCTCTAGCGCGGCGATCTCTTTCTCCAACGCCTCCAGAGCGCGCGCTTCCTTCCAGGTCAGACCCGTGCGCCTGGGAGGAGGTTTGGACGGCGCCGCTGCACCGGCCATCTGCGTTGGATGGGTTTTGTGCTCCGTCCGTAGGCGGGCGAATGTTGCATATGGTGTCGGATAACGCAGCCCAAGCCGTCCTTCCTCCATGGCGACCAGAAAATCGACCGTGCGATCCAGAAAATAGCGGTCATGGCTGACCACGATGAGCGCGCCCTGGAAGTGATCGAGAAACTCCTCCAGCACCGTCAACGTTTCGACGTCGAGGTCGTTGGTCGGTTCGTCGAGGAGCAGCACATTGGGCTGATGAATCAGCGTGCGCAGCAGGTAGAGCCGCCGACGCTCGCCGCCGCTCAGGCTGCCGATGCGCGCCTGGTGCATCGAGCGCGGGAACAGAAACCATTCGAGCATGTGCGCTGCTTCGACCCGTTCGCCTGTTTTGGTGCGGATCAGCGGCGCTTCCTGCTCGATGAATTCGAGCAAGCGCAGATCGTCGCGCAGGTCGGCGCTGCGCTGGTCATAGTAGCCGATCGCCGCCGTCTCGCCCCATTCGATGACGCCGGCATCGGGCGTCAGTTTGCCCGCCAGCAGATCGAGCAATGTGCTCTTTCCCGCACCGTTTGGCCCCACGATGCCGATGCGGTCGCCGGCCTCGAGGTGAAGGTCAACGTCGTTCACGACAGGCGCCGCATCGAACCGTTTAACCAGCCCACGCGCAGCCAAGACCTTGCGCCCCAGCCGCCGCGATGCCAGCGCGATCGCCACGCGCTCCTCACCGCTGTCATACTGAATCTGCATCAGCTCCTCGACGCGCTGCTTGCGCGCCTTTTGCTTTGTGCCACGCGCCATCGGTTGGCGGCGTAGCCACTCCAGCTCCCGGCGCAGCAGATTGCGCCGTTTGGCTTCGGCTGCGGCCAGCCGCTCATGGCGGGCGATGCGAGCCGCCAAATACTCGCTGTAGTTGCCCGGATAGCTGATGAGTTGGCGACGATCCAGCGCAACGATGCGGTTCACCACGCGGTCCAAAAAGTAACGGTCGTGCGTCACCATCAGCAGCGCGCCCGGCGTGGCGAGGAGATATTCCTCCAGCCAGGCGACGGCGTCGGCGTCGATGTGGTTGGTCGGCTCGTCGAGGATCAGCAGATCGGCGCGGTCGATCAGCGCTCTCGCCAACGCCACACGCTTGCGCTGACCGCCGCTGAGGGCGCCGACGCGCGCTGTAAAGTCGGTCACGCCGAGTCGGGTCAGAACGGCGCGCGCGTTGGCCTCGGCCGCCCATCCGTCGCACCGATCCATTTCGGCGTTCAGGCGATGCAGAGACTCCTGAAGCTGTCGGTCGTGCGGCTGCTGTTCGAGCTGCGCCACAACCTGCTCGTACGCGCGCAGCAACTGCATTTGCGGAGAGCTGCTGCGGAAGACCGTTTCCAACACGGTCAGGCGATCATCAAGTTCAGGCTCCTGGGGAAGGTATTCGATACGCACGCCGCCCGGAGTCAGCACTTCGCCGCTGTCGGGCGCTTCGAGACCGGCGGCAATTTTGAGCAGAGTGCTCTTCCCGCTGCCGTTGACGCCGATCAGGCCGATCCTATCGCCTTCGTTGATCACCAAGCTGACGTCCTGAAAGAGCAGGCGCTCGCTGTATTGTTTGGAGATGCGATTCAGTGTGAGCAGATTCATGGCGCGTCAGGAAGCAGTTGCTCTAAGCAAATCGGAGAACGCCCACTTTCCAGGCGCATGCTGCGCCAGATACAACGGCACGGCGCGATCCAGATCGTTGCGGATTTCGTCGGGTTGGTTGCGCAGCCAGACGCCGAAGTCGCTGCTATAGGGCTGACCGGTCTCCGCAGTGAGCAGATGCAACTCGCCGACGGCGCCGGTGGCCGCCAACATGCCGGACGCCTCATAGGCCGGGCGCAACACGCTGTGGTCATACGCTACCCGGCGAAAGCAGGGCTCCCAGCGGTGGATGCCGCGTTCCACCACGCCGTCGAGGAGCAGATACTGGGCGCGCGGGTCGCCGTTGTACGGCAACCCTACGCTGCCGCCGTTGAAAATCGTCCATCCGCCCAATCGACGCGCCATCGGGCGATGCGTGTGGGCGCACACCACCACCGCTTCGACCACGCCTTTGAGCAACGTGGTGATCGTGGCTTCGTCCATCTCCTGATAAAACCCCAAAAACATATTTTCCGGCGTCCCGTGAAAGAGCCGAATAGGCGGAAAAGGCTTGACGTCGATCCGACGCGCAGGAGGCAGACGCCGCAGCGTTCGGAGATGGCGCTCGTGCAGCGTGGATGCAGTCCACCACAGCGAGCGATAGCGCTGACGGTCCGTAAAAGGCGGCAGGTTGTGAGGTGTGTGGATGCGCGCCACCACCAAATCGTGGTTGCCGATCACGGACGGCCACCCCAGGTCGGTCAACAGCGCCATCACCTCATTGTTCCAAGGGCAGCGATTGACCAGGTCGCCGCCCAGAAAGACCTGATCCGGCGCTTGGTTGCGCAGATCGCGCAAGACAGCCTCCAGCGCAGGCAAATTGCCGTGGATGTCGGCGAGAAAGGCCAAGCGTATGCGCTTCATCCTGTCGCCCCGTTGTGTAGAGGATCGTGCAGACGAACGAAATCCCGACGTCCGCTCTCCACGGCGTACCGCTCAAACGTCGCCTCCAGCCCATCGCGGTCGGGATCCATGCCGCGCTCGTATGCCCAGCGATAGAAATAGATGATCTCCGGCGCCGCCGTCACCACTTCCCAGTAAAAGAGTGTTGAGATCACCCCGCCTGCCGCCAACATCCCGGAAGTCAAAAACGCATCAAGGACAGGGCGCCGATCGTAGGGAATGTCGAAATGCTGTACGCGCCAGCCGCCGGGCACAGCGGCGTCGGATGCAGCTTCCAACACGGCGAACTGGGCTGTGGGTCGTTGATTCAGAGGCAGGCCGACGCTGCCCGGGTTGATCACATGCCACGTGCGCAAGGCAGCGGAGAGCTGCATGTCGCCATGCGGATGGGCGCTCAATTCTTCGTTCGGCGTCGGTTGCCGGCGCACGTGACGGTCAATCTGAACATGGGTGTGGGCCGTTACGAACGTTTGCTCATGCACTGCTCCTAGAGCGGCGGCGATCTCTTCATCAGATTGGGCAGGATGCAGGCCGACTTTGTTGCGGCCGGGAAGCCCATGCGTGATGCGTAGCGGCTGCGCGCCGGGCAGATAAAACGTGCGTTCGTCGGGCAACATGGCAAGATATGCGACCTGGTCTGGTCGCATACGCGCCGCCAGCCAGTGAAGCTGTCCCCAGCGCGTGGGGTCCTCGCTGCCGGGAACCGCGCGC
>JANWYX010000471.1 GCA_025055055.1 Caldilinea sp.
GGATGACGGTGCAGCGGCGATCCTGCCATAAAGTCTGCAGCACGCCCCACAACTCCTCGCGTGTAAAAGCGTCGAGCGCAGCGAAAGGTTCATCCAGCAGTAGAATCTCCGGCTGATGGATCAGCGCCCGACAAAGCGAAACACGTTGTTGCATCCCGCCGGAAAGCTCGTAAGGCGCCTTATCGGCGAAGCCCTCCAACCCGACCGTGTGCAGGAGATGCAAGGCCTGTTCTTCATATTTGCGACGATGGCGCGCAAACTCTTGACGATGGGGCTGCACGATTTCCAGCGGCAACAGCACATTTTCCAATGCGGTGCGCCAGGGCAGCAGAATAGGATTTTGAAAGGCCATGCCGACATTCTTCTGCGGCCCTTTGACCAGAGCGCCGTCAATCAGCACCTGTCCTTGCGTGGGCGGCAACAGACCGGCCACCAGCTTGAGGATTGTAGTCTTGCCGCAACCGCTCGGGCCGACAACGGCGACAAACTCCCCCTGCCGGATCGCAAGCGACACATCCTGAAGTGCGTGAACATTTCTGCCGTTGCTGACATAATTGAGCGAAACGCCCCGCAGCTCTACACAAACCGGACTCTCTGTGTTCATATGCATCGTCAATAGCCGCCCCTCCTACGGTGAAGGAGGGGCGGGGGTTGAAGATGGGCGGCGAGAGAATTACTGGCCGGGCGGCATACGCTGCTCTTTGGCCGGCAGATATTTATCGGTGAAGACTTCTTCCGGCGCAGGCGTGGATGGCAGCTCGAAACCTTCCACCACCAATTCGATAGCTGTAGCAAGCCGCTCCGGATCGACGGCGCCAAAGCCATTCTGCCGCACTTCGTCGGTCAGGAAGTGCTGCTCGATCACCATCTGCAATCGCTGCAGTTCGATGTCGGCGTCCACCAGCGGCTCGCGTCGTTTGATCGTTTCGATGGCGGCCGGCGGATCGGCCAGCGTATCCTGCCAGCCGCGCGTCAGCGCGCGCAGAAAGCCCTTGATCGCCTCCTCGTTGGCCTCAAGATATTCCGGAGGAGCCATGACTGCGTTGCCGTAGAGTGGCAGGCCGTAGTCCTTGTACATGAAGGCTACGATGTCTTCCGCCGGAACGTTGTTGCGCAGAAGGCCGAACCAGCCGCTGGCGTAAAACGCAGTGATGGCGTCCACTTCGCCTTTCGCCAGCGAAACCTCGCGCAGCGCCGGCTCCATCGTCACCCACTCGACCGAATTCGGGTCAAAGCCGGTCTGCTTGGCGAAGAGGGGAAAGAGCCGCCGGCCTGCATCGCCCGCCGGCGCACCGATCTTCTTGCCTACTAGGTCCTGAGGGGTCTCGATCCCCTTGTCCTTGAGCGTGAAGACGGTCATCGGCGCCGTGTTGTAGACCATGGCGACCGCCAGCAGCGCCTTATCCGGGTTCTTGACGTTGAACTCGATCATGGCGTTGATGTCGGCATAACCCATCTCATAAGCGCCGCTGGCGATGCGGGTGACCGTGCCGGCGGAGCCGGTGCCGCGGTCGATCACGACCGACAGCCCTTCCTCGGCGAAATACCCCTTTTCCAGGGCCACCAGGAAGGGGGATGAAGGCCCTTCAATTGCCCAGTCGAGCGAAAAACGAATATGCGTCACCTTGGGCCTTGCTGCAGGCGCCGCAACCTGATCGACCGGCAGTGCGGTGCACGCTGAAATCCCCACAGCAACTACGAGCACGAACAAGATCACCAGATAGAGGCTTTTCATGGATCACTTCCTTTCATGATAGGAACATCGTCGAATTGTGGGTGCTGGGTAAGTCGCTTGGTGAACGCGCTGGAAAAGACGGAATCCTGATGAAAGGCCTTAAATAGGTTCGGCTATTTCGAGATTATACACAGAGCAGACATCCGTGCAAACAGGCTTTTTTAGAAGGACAAACCCTCTATTCCACCCGCACCGAGACATGGACTTCCCGGCGGTTGCCGTTCAGCAAATTAACGGCGCCCGCTTTTCCGTTCGCATGTCCGCGCCCCACGCCCGAATTCATTTTGACAAACGCGAAATCTTCTGATACGCTCCGTAACAGTTTTGATAGACGTACAGAATTTTGTCAGACTTCATCGGTTCAAAGCAATAGGCATCTAAGATTCAATGGTTTCTCTACGCGTAGTCGCCGACTTTCCATGTTGCTGTTGTTGTTGTGCATGTTGTGTTATTGCGCGCGCCGTGGAGGAGACCGCTCGGTAAGTGGAAGTGTCGCGAACCGTGACTGACGCCTCGGCGCCGCCGGGGCGTGTTTTATTGGTTTTTCTCGCGCGCCCGGAGCGCCCGGGTAGCCGCACAACGCGACAGGGCGGTTGTTTTTAGACACCATACCCGACACCA
>JANWYX010000016.1:0-10000 GCA_025055055.1 Caldilinea sp.
GCCGAGCCACGGTCGCCCATGCGTGAAGCCGGCGTTCGGCTCTGCGCTCCACTGGTAAGGCGAGCGCCCGCGATCGCGCGATTTGGCCCGCACTTCTTGAAAGGCCGCCTGCGGATCGACGCCCGCCGCCACTCTTTCCCGATAGAGGTTGACCGTGCCGACGTCATTGTATTCCTCTATCGTATTGTAGTAGGCGTTGGTCATCCCGATCTCTTCGCCCTGATAGATAAAAGGTGTGCCTTCGAGCGTCAGGAGCAGGGTGGCGAAGAGCTTGGCCGATTCCTCACGATAGCGCGTCTCATCGCCGAAACAGGAGACAATACGCGGCTGATCGTGGTTGCTGAAGGCGAGACCCACCCAGCCGCGATCATGCAAGCCGAGCTGCCAGCGCGTGAGAATCTCCTTCAATTTCTGCGCGTCCCGACCGACCGTGTTGTAATAGTCGGTATGCTCGAAGAGGAACGCCATGTTCAGCTCCCTGCGCTCCGGCGCCGAGACGGCGATGGCATCCTCAATTGTCAAGGCAGCGCACTCTCCCACCGTCATGATGTCGTAGTGCGCAAACACAGCGCGATTCAGCTCTTGCATGTACTCATGAAAGCGCGGCCCGTTGCAAAAGTGTTGAAGGGAAAAGACATAGCGCCCCTCCCCTGGGTTGTCGGGCAGGCCGGGGGCTTTTGAGATCAGATTGATGGCGTCCAGCCGAAAGCCGTCGATCCCTTTTTCCAACCACCAGCGCACGATCTGCTGCACTTCGCTGCGCACGGCAGGGTTTTCCCAGTTAAGGTCAGGC
Organism: Caldilinea sp.; assembly: GCA_025055055.1. Lineage (GTDB taxonomy): Bacteria > Chloroflexota > Anaerolineae > Caldilineales > Caldilineaceae > Caldilinea. Next base: position 794 of record JANWYX010000016.1, read on the forward strand.
TGCTGAGGCGAAAAGATATGCAGATAATACTGTCCGGTGATTGCATCGAACGTCCAGGCAGATCGGCTGAAATGGCCGGCCCAGTTATTGGGCTCGCGCCCGTCTCGGCCATCGCGCCAAATGTAATAGTCTCGGTAGGGATTTGTGCGATTGCGGCGGCTTTCGACAAACCACCGGTGTTGGTCGGAAGTGTGATTGACGACCAAGTCCATGATCACCCGTATCCCTCGTCGGTGGGCCTCCGCCAGGAGAAGCTCCAGGTCGTCCATTGTTCCGAATTTGGGGTTCAGGGCGAAATAGTCGCTGATGTCGTAGCCGTTGTCTACCTCCGGCGAGGCGTAAATCGGGTTCAGCCAGAGCACATCGACGCCCAGATGCTGCAACACATCAAGTTTTTCGACAATGCCGAGCAGATCGCCGACGCCGTCGCCGTTGCTATCGTAAAAACTTTTTGGATAAATCTGGTAGACGACTGCTTCTTTCCACCAGCGCCGCAATTCACTCATTGTTTGCCTCTCCACTGTTGTAACAACACCAAGCCGACAAAGACCGGCAACTTCAGCATGCGCCGCCAACGCCAGGGCTGGGTGATCAACCGATGCAGCCATTCTAGGTTGCGTCTTCGCATCCACAGAGGCGCGCGCGGAGCGACGCCGGCCGTAAAATCGAATGCGCCGCCGACGCCGATAGCCACCGCCGCCGGCAGCTCATGGCGGCGGCGGTCAATCCAAAAATCCTGACGCGGATGCCCGTAGGCGACGAACAAAATATCCGGTGCAGTCGTTTCCAGTCTCGTCCGAATCTCTGGCCACTCGGCCTCGGCAGGGCTACCTGCATAGCAACCGGCGACCTGCAGCCCTGGATAGCGCGCCGCCAGAATCGCTGCAGTGCGCTCGGCGACGCCGGGCGCAGCTCCTAGAAAATAAACGCGCCACCCGCGCAGCGCCGCCCGTTCACAGATGTAATCAATACCGTCCGAGCCGGTGACGCGCTCGCGCAGAGGGCGACCCATCCGCTGCGCCGCCCAGAGCACGCCGGCGCCGTCAGGCACACGCAGATCCGCGCGCGCCAACGCCGCCGCAAATGCCGGATTGCGTTGCGCGTCGACCAGAAACTCCGGATTGACGGTGCAGATTTGGCGGCATGGAACACCGAGGCCCTCAGATGCGCGACGCTGCATCACCCAAGCATCGATCAGATCGAGCGTAAGCGCAAAATCGACGCAGTCGATTGCCACGCCGAGGATATTCACCTGTTGAGGGCGCGCAAAGTTAACCACGGCGGACGTCTTCAACTCTTCAGTAGGTGGGCTTACTTTTGACGCCGTCCCTCTTCAGCGGCTTCCAACAGGACGGCCAACGTCTCACGGGCAGCCTTCTCCCAGGAGAAGCGTTTCACATTGGCGTAACCCGCCTCGATCAAGCGTTGACGCAGCGCCTCATCCTGGCTCAGCTGCAGCATCGCGTCGGCGATGGCGTCCACGTCGGTCGGATCGACGAGCAGAGCGGCGTCGCCGGCGATTTCGGGTAAAGCAGAATTGTTCGATGTCAACACAGGCACTCCATAACTCTGCGCCTCCAGCACCGGGAGGCCAAATCCTTCAAACAATGACGGAAACGCAAAAAAAAGCGCACCTTTCAGCAAAGCAGGCAGCGCTTCATCGGGCACATAGCCGAGAAAACGCACCGACCGACCTAGCCCCATCGCTGCAACCTGTTCGACAAGACCTTCGGTCATCCAGCCGGAGGCGCCGGCAAACACCAGGTCCCACGCCGCCTCTCCATTGTGAGCGATCTGCTGATACGCCTGCACCAATCGCGCGATGTTCTTGCGGGGGTGAATTGTGCCGATGAACAGCGCATATGGACGTTGCAGGGCGTAGCGGGCGCGCACGGCTTGCATCTGCTCCGGAGCGACGGGCGCCGACTGCGCAGGCGCTTCGTAGATGACTCGAATCCGATCCGACGGCGTTTGGTACAGCGCCATCAGGTCTTTTGCCGTAGCCTGACTGACGGCGATCACTTTTCGAGCCACGCCCACGCTCCAGCGCGTTGTGAGCTCCAGATAAAGCCGTTGTCTCCATGGATGACCTTCGGGAAAGGCGTGATAGCCCAGATCGTGCACGGTGACCACACAGGCGGGTAGACGACCGGCCGAAGCCACGAAGGGGATGACATGGGCCGGCACAAAGAGCACATCGGGCCGACGTTGCGTCACCTCCTGCGCCAGCCTGCGATGCGTCCAGAGGCGGCGTGCAGGCAACACGCACATCTCTACATGAACATCGGTCGGGAAATGCGCCGTCAATCTAGAATTGATGTCGGCGGCGTCCGTGTAGAGGCGCCATTGATGCGCAGAAGCCTCTTTTAAGTTCAAGAGATGGCGAATGATCTCCAACGAATAACGCTCTGTGCCGGTGCGCCGAGCTCGCAGCGCCCGCGAAGCATCAACACCGATAATCATGACCGAGAATTATGATGTTGCGCACAAACTTTTATCTACGGCCCATTGTTTTCAGAATCCCCCATTGCGTGTATACTAGCTTTATGGACAAGTTGCGTCAATTTGATGCAGCACTTGAAGATAGCGCTTCACCGGCGGTCAGACACGCTGTCCAAGCGTTGCATCTTTCAATGCTTGTGGTGATGCAAATGCTTTTCGGCGTCAGAGGCGCTCATTAGATTTTTTTGGAAAGCGTCGCCGCGTGTGAGCATGATCTCGGCTCCGTCTTTGCTCGGCAACAGCCTTTGGGTGTTAGGGCTTGCCGGCATATTGGCAACCTTCAGTTATATGAGCTGGCTGCGCAGCATGCGACAATGGTCCTGGCGCAAGACGCTGAAGACGCCTGTATTTCTAACGCCGTTCACCTGTTCACTCTTTTTGTTCAGCGGCGGCATTGCCCTAACAGTCCTTTTCTCCGAAGCGCCCACACCGCAGTGGCAAACGATCGCCTGGAGCGTACTGACGCTGTTGTTTGGAGTCCAGACGCTTGCCTACGCATGGGCGGGTCGCCATGGCGGTTGGGATGCTCCCATTGAGGGAAAGAACGATCATGAGTCACGATCCGCTGAAAAATTGGCAACTGGAAAAAAGCGATGAACCCCTTGAGCAGTGGAAGTTGCAGGATTCGGAGCAGGCCGCCGCTCACCTGCAGCTTCAGGAAACCGGCGCCACGCCTGCGAATTGGCAACCGGTCGAATATCAGCGCGCAGCCGCCCGCTCTGGCCGCAACTGGATTCTGCCCTCGATCGTCATTGTAGCGCTCCTGGCTGCGTTGGCATACGTCGCATATATCTCCCTCAACAATCTAGGGATCTCACTGCCGACCGGCTTCGGACTGTCTGGTGCACCGACGATCGCTCCAACGCCGAACCAAGCCGTCGCAGCCATGCCCACAGAAACGCCCACCGAAGAGCCGACGCCCACGCCCGAACCCCCTACGCCGACACCGGAGCCGCCCACGCCGACGCCCGCCGTGATCCTCACGCGTATCGGCGTGGTCAACGATCCGGCCGGCGTCAACGCCCGTCGCGAGCCTTCGACGACCGCCGCGATCATTCGCCTGCTCAACAGTGGCGAGCGCGTCACCATCGTGCGCCAGGAAGGCGATTGGCTGCTGGTGATCCTTCCGGAAAATCAGGCCGCGTGGGTCTGGGCAGAATATTTCGATCAAAGCGTGGGCGAAGAAATGACGCTGGAAGAATGGAACGCCATTCTGACGGCGGCGGGACTGCCGCCGGTGACACCGGAAGCCGGCGTCGAGCCTACGCCCCCTGCGCAAACGGCTGCAACCACCCTGAGCGCAACCGTGATTGCCGATCCAGGGGCGACGTTGCGCATCGAACCCGCCCTGCAGGCGCAGGTCGTCGGCGAAGCGCTGCTCGGCGCAGCGTTGACCGTTTCAGGCCGTACCGACGCCGGCGACTGGCTGCTGGCGACGCTGCCCGACGGTCGTCGCGGCTGGATTTCCGCCGGCCTCGTCTCTGTAGCGGGGGATGTTGCGATATTGCCTGTGCAGCCTTCTGATAGTCTGGTCGCAGTGGGCATTGCGACGCCAACCCCGGTCGCATCTGCGCCGGAGACGCCCACAGGTGCGCCACCCTTCACGCTCGAAATCAACAATGTGATTCCACCGGCGCCGTACACCAACACCATTCCAACCGTCGGTCAGGCCATCGCCATCTCCGACACCGCCGGCGTTCGTGCGCGCACGGCTCCTTCTCTGGAGGCGGCCATCGTGACCGTCCTGCCCAACGGCGCCGTGCTGCCCGCCGTTGGACGCTCGCCCGACACGCAGTGGGTTCAAGTCGTCCTGCCGGACAACCAGCGCGCATGGGTTTTCCGCGGCGTAGTGATCGTCTCTTCGAACATCGACGACGCACCGATCGTCGGCGCCGATGGACAACCTGTTGAACCTACGCCGTCTCCGGGGACGCCGGCAGAGCCGACATTGACGGTGAAAAGCCTGCTCGGCGCCAACATCCGCTCGGCGCCGAGCAACGAAAGCGAACCGATCGAGACCGTCAGCATGGGCGCTACCTTCCCGGCCGTCGGTCGCACCGAGGACGGAAGCTGGATTCAGGTGCGCCTGGCCGACGGGACAACCGGTTGGGTATTGGCGAGCACGTCGGAGCTGAACGTCGACGTGACAACGCTGCCGGTGGTGCCGTAGCAGAACCCACAATGGTCGATCTACGTCTGCGCACCTGGCTCTGGGCTCTCCTTCTCATCAGCAGCGGCGTCGCACTGCTGCTCTTTGAATTCGGGCTGCTGACGCCCTACACGCCGCAGCTTCAATATTTCCTTGCCGTGTTGGCCGCCTTTGGCGCCACTCTCTTCTTCGGCGGTTTTGCCAAAAATCCCTCGGAGTGGTGGCGCGTGCTTCCCGGGTGGACGCTGCTGGCGCTGGCGCTCCTTCTTTTGCTGAGCGCCGGCGAGATGGAACGACACTGGTTGGGAGCGATTGTTTTCGCAGGCTTGGCGCTCGGCTTCATCCATATCTACCTAAACCATCGCAGCGAGCGCTGGTGGGCGCTGCTCACCGCTGGCTTTCTGCTGGTCTTCGGCCTGGTCATTGGATTCAGCGCCTGGTTCCACCGGGTCGAGTGGATGGCGCTTGTTCTCTTCGGTGGATCGGGCACCGTCTTTTTTCTGCTCTTCTTGTTGCATCGTCGTCAATGGTGGGCCGTGCTTCCCGGCGGTGTTCTCTGGATCTTTGCAGCGCTGCTCGCCGTGCGCAACGAAGACGGCGGGATGGCGCCCCTGCTGCGTTGGTGGCCGGTGATATTGATCGTCGCCGGCTTGCTGATTGCACTTCGGCCTCGAGGTGCATCGCAGAGGGAGCGCCTCGAGGTGCATCATGCACCGACTCGAAGACGACGCAATGACGCTTCTACAACACAATCTGCATCATCGACGCCTATTCTTGACTATACGAAAACTGCGTCGGGGAGCGCCATCGAAGTGCTGCCCGACACCGATGACTAGGAGAACAGCGCATGAGCAGTTCGTTGACCCTTTCCCTCGTCCAGATGGATTGCAAGCTCGGCGAGCCAGAGCGCAACTTCGCCTACGCCGCTGAAGCGATCGCTGAGGCGGCGCAACGAGGCAGCGACCTCGCGCTGTTGCCGGAACTGTGGAGCACGGCCTATGCCCTGGAGGCTGCTCCCACATTGGCCTCGCCCCTTGCGCACGATCCCTCTGAAGAAGGCTGGTTTGCGCGCCTCGCCGGGTTGGCCGCCCACCACGGCCTGTACGTCGGCGGCTCCATGCTGGAAGCGCGCAAGGGGCGCTATTACAACTGCTTTGCGCTCTATGGGCCAGACGGCGTTCTGTGTGCCGCCTATCGCAAGGTGCATCTTTTCCGGCTGATGGATGAGGAAAAATATCTGGCGCCCGGCGAGCGCACCGTTTGCCTTGACCTACCATGGGGCAAAACGGGGCTGGCCATCTGCTACGACCTGCGTTTTCCAGAGCTATTGCGCAGCTATGCGCTGGCCGGCGCGCGGCTGCTGTTGATCCCCGCCGAATGGCCGCATCCACGGCGCGAACACTGGCGCACGTTGCTGCGCGCCCGCGCCATCGAGAACCAGTGCTTCGTGGCTGCCTGCAATCGTGTGGGAACGACCGGGGCCGCTTCTTTCTTTGGGGCCTCCGCCGTCATCGACCCGTGGGGAGAAACGCTGGTGGAGGCCGGAGAGGTGGAAACACTCCTTACGGTGGCTATCGACACAACGCTCGTGGACGAAGTGCGCCGTCGCATTCCCGTGTTTGAGGATCGACGGCCCGAGCTGTATTGAGACGCAACGGAGTTGCTTCCTGCGCCCTGCCCGCTCCACGGCCTCGAAGACTAAATCTCCCTGGAAGCTAGGTAGAGGGTTGCGCCTGGCGCCGGCGGCGTTTCGGGCGGGCCGCAAGATTGCAGGCGGCGCAGTGCCCCGTCACCCACCGTTGCGCAACCGGTTTATTTCTGCATCTGCGCCAGCTCTTCCGGGTTGTACACGCGAATGTGGTCGCCTTCCATGCTCTCGATCATGGCAAGCGAGACGATCGGGACATTCAGATGGGCGAGTCGTTGGCGTCCTCCCTCGAACGTCTTTTCGATCACGCAGCCGATCCCACATAGCGTTGCGCCACATTGGGCCACCAGCTCCGCCAGTGCGGCGATCGTCTGCCCGCTGGCGAGAAAGTCATCGATCAGCAGCACGCGGTCCGAAGGGCATAGATATTCGGGAGAGACGATCAGCTCAACGACGCCGCCTTTAGTGTGGCTGGGCGCCTGCGCCGAATAGTAGCCGGCGGTCATTGTGATCGGCCGCTTCTTGCGCGCATACACCATCGGCGCGTTGAGCGCCATCGCCGTCGCCAGCGCAGGCGCAATACCGCTCACCTCGGCGGTGATCACTTTGGTGACGTTGACCACGCCCAGCTGCGCAAACCGTCGGGCGAACGCGCGCCCCATTTCAGCGGTCAACTGTGGGTCGAGCTGATGGTTGATGAAGCTGTCGACCTTCAAGATGCCGCCGCCAAGATTGCGTCCTTCCGCTCGAATTCGTTCAACCAATGTCTGCACGGGTTACACTCCTCTTCGGTCAAGAGTAGCTCAAAAAACGCATCATAGAGGCGCCGAGCGTACAGAGTTCACTAAGGGGAGGCTCTACAGCCTCTGCGGTGAAACAATCGCGTTGCCGGTGTAACGCCTGCTTTCGTCAACGTCGGAGTGCAGGCGCATCGACAAAAAGGACAACGATGCGATTGTAGCCGACGAAGAAAAGGTTGACAAAAGAAGTAGGGTAAAAAATCGCACAGGCAATCCGTTCAAAAGCGCTTGACAAACGTTGCACGCGCCTGTAAACTGCACACGTGTGCACAATTGTTTGACGAGATTGAAACTGAGGGCGAACTTGACAAAACCAACGACTTCCAACAGGCGCTCCGGCCGAAGAGCCGTCTCGATTCAGGATATCGCCGAAGCCGCCGGCGTTTCTCATTCAACCGTCTCTCGCGCGCTCCACAACAGCGAGCTGATCAGCCCGGAGGTTCGACAGCGCATCCAACAGCTTGCTCGGGAAATGGGCTACACGCCCAACGCCGTTGCGCAGAGCCTCAAACGTACGCGCACCAACACCGTCGGCCTGGTGGTCACCTCCATTTCCGATCCCTTTCTGGGGCGCGTGGTGCGCGGCATCGAAGATACGGCGCGTGCGGCGGGCGTGAGCGTCTTTCTGAGCATCTCTTACAATGAGCCGGAGCGAGAGCTTGAGATCATCGAAAACTTTCAACGACGTAGGGTGGATGGCGTGATCAGCTCCACATCCCGGCTCCATGGTCCCTATGTGCAGCGCCTAATGAATCTCAACATGTTGACCGTTGTCATCAATCAGCAGGCTGAGCCGGGAGTCGAATCGCTCCATTTCGTTGACGCCGACGATTATGATGGCGCGCATCAGGCGACAAGCCATTTACTTTCCCTTGGACACAGGCGCATCGGTTACATCGGCGTAGGCGATCGCACCGCCTCCAACCAACGCCGCCAAAGAGGTTACTGCGACGCCCTGAAAGCGGCCGGTGTTCAGCCTGAACCGGGTTGGATACGCTCCTCGGCGGCCTCTGCATATCGCTCGCACACGGATGACGTGTTGGTGGGACAAACGTTTCTGCCCTACCTGCTGCAGGCCGGCGTGACGGCCGTGTTCTGTTACAACGACATGGTCGCCGTCGGCGTTCTCATGCAATGCCGCGAGCTGGGCATACGCGTCCCGCAGGACCTGAGCGTCGTCGGCTACGACGATGTAGAGATCGCCGCCTATGTCACGCCGCCGCTGACAACGGTGCATCAACCGAAGCTGCGGTTAGGCGAGCTGGCCATGCAGATGCTGCTCGATCTGCTCGATGGCCGACCGGTGCAAGATCAGGTGCTGCCGGTCGAGCTGGTCGTGCGCGCAAGCACCGCCCCGCCCGCCACAACAAGCTCGGATAGGAATGAATCAGGCCCTCTGTAAATGTCGATTGTTGCCTAAAGCAACCAATCCGTCGCCGTCTGAATTCGCCGCTGCGGACGAATCCCTTGCTTCCGAATCCACCGTTGCAGCCGGCGTCAAGCGCTCGTTTCAAAAAATTGAAAATTTGGGGTCTTGACAAGCGCACATAGCTGTGCTATTGTAATGCACGCTATGCACACGTGTGCATAACATCACGGTCTCTCCATACCCCAATGGACGTTGCTCAAAAACCTATCTCTTTGCATACAAGCGAACGGCCGTGCGCTGGAGGTCGAACGCATTGATTCAAGGTCCAGCGCGTAAAACTGTTGGGAGGAAACGCATGACCGGGCCAAGCCCGCTTTTACAGACGGTGACGACCACGCCGACCGACTACTGGAACGACTCCTGCTCGGTTGAAGAGCTGACCTACGCCATCGGCCACGGCGCCGTCGGTGCCACCACCAACCCGAACATCGTGCTCAACGTGCTCAATAAAGAGATGCATCTCTGGGAAGATCGCATCCGCTCCCTCATCGCAGAGCATCCGACCTGGTCGGAAGCCGAGGTGACGTGGAAACTGATCGAAGAGATGGCAGCGCACGGCGCAGGGCTACTCTATCCGGTGTGGGAACGCGAAGGCGGGCTGAAAGGACGTCTTTCGATCCAGACCAACCCGATGCTTTATCGCAACTGCGAAGCCATTGTCGCCCAGGCGCGGCATTTC